>DASTDR010000532.1:0-2622 GCA_035710265.1 Gemmatimonadales bacterium
CCGAGAAGTACACGATCGACGTGTGCGTCATCGGGCAGGCCGAGCATCCGGTACGCCGCGCCGGCGCGCGTGAGGGCGATGCGGTGTGGGTCACGGGTTATCTTGGGGGAGCCGGCCTTGCGCTCGAGAAGCTGCGCAAAGGCGAGCGCATGTCGAAGGTGCTGCGTAATCGGTACGCGTGCCCCGAGCCGCGCCTCGATGCGGGCCGCTGGGTCGGGTCGCACGGTGCGACCGCGATGATCGACATCTCGGACGGTTTGGTCGCGGACGCGCAGCATCTCTCGGCCGCGTCCGAAGTGGGCATCGAGATCAACCTCGAGCGGATCCCCTGCTGGGAGGGCGTCGAGGCTATGGCGGCGGTCGCGAGTGGTGAAGAGTTCGAGCTCTTGATGACGATGCCCCCGGCGTTTGGCGACGCGAGCGCGTCGGCGTTCCGCGCGGAGACCGGCGTCGAGCTCACCCGCATCGGGACCTGCCTGCGCAGTTCCGGGGGACGGCGCGGCGGCGTTCGCTTACTCGATCACAACAAGCCGGTGCCGCTGCCTGCGGGGTACGATCACTTCGCGTGATCCGCACCCTCTGGTATTACGTAGTCCTCTTCCTGTCTACGATCGTGCACGCGTCCGGCGCCGTCATCGCCGGATTATTTCGCGTCAAGAACCGCCGCGGCGGCATCTACGATTGGGCCAGCGAAGACTGGTCGCGGGACATCCTCAAGGCGGCCGGAACCCCGGTCGAGGCGGAAGGACTCGAGCGCATCCCGCGCGACCAGCCGCTCATGTACGTCTCCAATCACTCGTCGATGTTCGACATTTGGGCCTTAGCGGCGACGCTTCGGTCGGTGCGGTTCGTTGCCAAGAAGGAGCTGTTCAAGATTCCGCTGCTGGGACCCGCAATGCGCGCCGCCGGGCACATTCCGATCGATCGCGAGGCGCGCAAGAAAGCATTCGAGGCGTACGACGAGGCAGCGCGCCTGATCCAAAGCGGGGCGTCGTCCCCCGTCGTATTCCCCGAGGGTACGCGCAGCCGCACGGGCGAGCTGCTTCCCTTCAAAAACGCGCCGTTCGGTCTCGCGATCGCGGCGCAGGTGCCGATCGTGCCGGTGTACGTGCATCACACTTTTGAAATCCTCCCCAAAGGCGCATGGCGGCTCAGGCCCCGGCCTATCAAACTCCTGGTGGGTGAACCGATGGAAACGAAGGGCCTGCAACCCGCCGATCGCGAGCGGCTGCGCGATCAGGTCCGCGCCGCGATGGTTGCCCTCCAGTCCAAGGTACGATAGGGTTCGACCACCCATGAGCACCGTCATTTCGGTTCACGCGCGCGAAATCCTGGATAGTCGGGGCAATCCCACGGTCGAAACGGCGGTCACCCTCGCGAGCGGCGCGGCTGGTACCGCCGCTGTGCCGAGCGGTGCGTCCACCGGCGAACACGAAGCGGTCGAGCTGCGCGACGGCGACACCAAGCGCTTCGGCGGCAAAGGCGTGCTCGAGGCGGTCAAGAACGTGAACGAGATCATCGCCCCGCGGCTCGAAGGGCTCTCGGCCGAAGACCAAATCGCGATCGATTACGCGATGCTCGATCTGGACGGCACGCCGAATAAGGGGCACCTGGGCGCCAACGCGATTCTTTCGGTCTCACTCGCGGTGGCGCGCGCGGCGGCACAAGACGCGGGACTGCCGCTCTATCGGTATCTCGGCGGCCCGGTGGCGCACGTCCTGCCCGTGCCGATGATGAACATCCTCAATGGCGGCGCGCACGCGGCCAATACCGTCGACTCGCAGGAGTTCATGGTGGTCCCGATCGGCGCCGAGGCGTTTCCGGAAGGGCTGCGCATGGGCGTCGAAGTCTTTCACGCCCTCAAGAAAGTGCTTGGCAAGCGCGGGCTCTCGACGGCGGTCGGCGACGAAGGCGGGTTCGCGCCCGATCTCCCCAACGACGAAGCGGCGCTCGAGGCGATCATGGCAGCCATCGAGGCGGCGGGATTCGAGGCGGGGAAAGATATCGCCATCGCACTGGACGTGGCTGCATCCGAGCTGTACGAGAATGGCAGCTACACCTTCAAAAAGAGCAAAGGCGGGACCAAGAGCGCCGAGGAGATGATCGCGCTTTACAAAGGCTGGATCGACCGCTATCCGATCGTGTCGATCGAGGATGGACTCGCTGAGGACGACTGGACGGGGTGGGCAAAGCTCACGGAAGCGTTGCAGGAGCGCGTTCAGCTTGTGGGGGATGACCTGTTTTGCACCAATGCCGAGCGGCTGGCCCGTGGGATCGAAGAGAGCGTGGCGAACGCGATCCTCATCAAGGTGAACCAGATCGGCACGCTCACCGAGACGCTGCAATGCATCGAGCTCGCGCGCGGCAACGGCTACGGTTCGGTCATATCGCATCGCTCCGGCGAGACCGAGGACACGTTCATCGCCGACCTCGCGGTTGCCACCGGCGTCGGACAGATCAAGACCGGCAGCGCGTCCCGCTCCGAGCGCGTCGCCAAGTACAATCAGCTGCTCCGCATTGCCGAAGAGCTCGGCGACGTCGCGCACTACCCGGGCCGCCACCTGTACGGATTGTGACCCGCACCCGCGTGGCCGGCGTCGCCGGCGCTGTGGCACTGCTGGC
>DASTDR010000533.1:0-3966 GCA_035710265.1 Gemmatimonadales bacterium
CAACGTTGAGCTTGGGCACTGGCTGGTCTCCTTCTGAGGCACCCTTCATGGACGTCTAATCGCATGTCGAGACCGACCGGTCCGTCTCGACATGGGGGTGAAGGCCAACACACCACAGGCGGAGGCACAACGTGAAGTATCTGATCCTGATCTACAGCAACCCCCTGAGCCGACAGATGTGGGAGGCGTTCTCGCCGGACGAACGAGCCGAAGGCTTCAAGTACTATGCGGCCCTGACGGAGGACCTCACCGCCAGCGGCGAACTGGTCGTGTCCGAGGCGCTCGCGGATATCTCAACGACCAAGAGGGTGCACGTACGCGACGGTCAGACGCTGACGACCGACGGCCCCTTCGCCGAAGCCAAAGAGCACCTCATGGGGATCTACCTGGTCCAATGCGACTCGCTCGACCGCGCGATTGCAGTTGCGGCACGGGTACCAGAAGCCGAGTACGGGCTCGTCGAGGTCCGCCCGGTCATGAACTTGAGCGAACTCGACATGTGAGCGCGGCCGCCAGCAACCTCAACGACCTCTTGCGTGACCTTGCGCCGAGGACACTCGGCATGCTCGTACGGCGCTTCGGGGACTTCGCGACATGCGAGGACGCGGTGCAGGAAGCCCTGATCGCCGCCGCGACTCAGTGGGCCGTGGACGGTATCCCGTCGAACCCGCAGGGCTGGCTTGTCACCGTGGCGTCTCGACGACGCATCGAGTTCTATCGCGCCGACGTCGCACGGCGACGCCGCGAGGAGTACGTCGTTGCACGGGAGATCGTCCACAGCGACGCCACCGCGGAGGCTGACGACACGTTGACCGTTCTGATGTTGTGTTGTCACCCGTCACTGACGGTGGCTTCCCAAGTGGCGCTGACGCTCCGGGCCGTCGGTGGCCTGACCACCGCGGAGATCGCCCGGGCCTTTCTGGTACCGGAAGCCACGATCGGCCAGCGCGTGAGCCGTGCGAAGCAGCGGATCAAAGCCACCGGGGCCCAGTTCGAGCTGCCGCCCCGGGTGGAACGTACGGAGCGGATGGACGCCGTGCTGCGGGTCCTGTATCTCATCTTCACCGAAGGACACACTGCCAGTTCTGGAACGGCGCTGTATCGCCGTGACCTCACCGCTGAAGCGATTCGTCTCACCCGACAGGTACGAGAGCGCTTGCCCGACGACGGCGAAGTGGCCGGCCTGCTGGCACTCATGCTGCTGACCGATGCCCGTCGGACCGCCCGGCTGCGTGCGGACGGCTCGCTCGTGCCGCTTGCGGAGCAGGACCGCACCCAGTGGGATCGCAGGGCAATCGCCGAGGGTGTCACGTTGATTCAGGAGGCGTTGGCACGCACACCGATTGGTCCTTACCAGCTGCAGGCGGCCATCGCCGCCGTACACGCCGAGGCACCGCGCGCCGAGGCGACGGATTGGCGACAGATTCTTGCGCTCTACGACCTGCTCCACCAACTGTCACCTGGGCCGATGGTCACGCTGAATCGTGTCGTCGCCGTCGCAATGGTCCGCGGCCCACTCGTCGCGCTGGAACAACTGCGCACGGCCGAGCAGGACCCCGCGCTAGCGGCTCATTACAGAGTCGACGCCGTTCGGGCGCACTTGCTCGAACTCACGGGCGACAGGGCTGGAGCGCGGGCTTCTTACGAGCGTGCAGCGCGTCGCACGCTCAGCATTCCAGAGCGACGGTACCTGCAGTCGCGCGCCCGACGACTTCCTCAGACGCATGAGGATTGAGCCCGCCGCCGGACGATTGACCATTTGGGGATCGGAATTCAAGGAGAATCAACTGCTTAGAGGTGGTGACCCTAACGTTCGCCAGTTGGAACCAGATCCACCGGGGCTTCGACAAGTCGTGGGGTTGCGGGTGGCGTGAGACCTGGCACAGGCCGCTCAAACGTCACCAAACGCAACCGTCCCGAGGCATCCCCTTGACTCCGCAAGAATGCCTGGGTTTGTCTCGAGCGGCCGGCGACATCACATCGGTCTCGCGTGTGACGCAACAGCGCCGACCGTGGCTGCCGGTCGCGTCACTCGGTTCGAAGTGCTTGCGCGGGATCGATCCGTGCGGTGCCAAGCAACGGTACCAACGCCGCCACGGTTGTTGCGATCAACACGGTGGCAGCGCCCACGACGAAGGGACGGGCACCGAAATCCATGATCGCGGCTGAAGCCGTGAACAAACCTAGAAGTCCCGCCGCCGCCGCCGACCCTGCGGCAAGCCCCGTCAAGCCGGTGCGAGACGTCTGGACCAGCATCCGCCAGACGATTTGCCGTGCGCTGGCTCCGAGGGCCATGCGAAGGCCGAATTCGCGCTTTCTCTGGGCCGTCAGGAACGAGACCACGGCGTGCGTTCCCGAGTACGCGAACAGCAGGCCGACGATGCCGAGTACCGACACAACCAACGAAATACCTCGAAAACCCCAGGCAACTTCGGCAACCATCGATCGCATCGACAGCAACTGAAACGGCGTGTCTGGCGCCACCTCGTTCACGGCGGCTGTCACAGCTGACGGCAGGACGTCACCGTCGGTACGGGCCCGGACGAGCAACGCCACGTTCGCGGGGCCTTGTATGTCCGTGAGGAAGTACACGCAGCTGGCGTCGATGCCATCCGTGATCGCGCCGTTGGCCACGTCCTCTGCTACGCCGACGACTTGAAGGCGGCCACGCGGCAGTCTCGGGTCGGCGCGTCCCTCGGGTAGCGCGGCGAGTTCGAGGCTCTGCCCGATGGGGTCGAGCCCCGGCCACAGCGCCGCCGCCGTCGCTTCGCTGACGAGCGCCACCGCTGATCCAGCCGCGGCTTCAGCGGACGTGAACGGGCGCCCGCGTACGATCTGAATGTCGAATAGCGCGAAGTACGCGGGCGAGACGCCCGTGTAGCCGACATTCGTCGCGATGTTCGTTGTCGATGCCTTCACTGCGGTCGTCGGCAGCGAGCTTACCATCGGCAGTCTCCACACGCCCGCGACGGACTCCACCGCGGCCTCCGATATCAGTTGGGTCGCGACTTTGGCTCGTACCGCGGTCTCGATGCTGACGATCGACACCCGCTCGTAGCTGAGATTGAGCGGCGGATTCGCAAGTCGAGCCGACTGGTCGAGCAGTCCGACGGCTCCGATGAGAAACAGGGTGCAGACGCCGATCTGCATGGCCACCAATCCCGATCGCAGCCGCGAACCACGTCGATCAGGCGACGCTTCGCCTCTGGACGCGTGAGCCAGCCGCAAGCCCGCGAGTCGCCCGGCGGGGGCGAGGGTGATGAGCACTGCGGAGATGACCGCCATCGCGGCGAGAAACGCCATCACGCGCAAGTCGGGCTCGATCGGCAACAGAAGGTTCTCGAGGGGCGGTCCGCCAGCAGGCCAGGTGGCAACGATCAGGGCGGTCACGACGCGCGCCGCCACCGTCACGAGGGCCAACCCTGCAGCGGCCGCGGGAACGGCGAGCACCAGACTTTCGGCGACCAATTGGCGCGCCACACGCCACCGGCTGGCACCGAGCGCCAGCCGCATGGCAATCTCCGGTTGCCGTGCGAGCGCGCGAGCCAGCATCAGGTTCGTGATGTTGGCGGCGGCGACCAGGAGCACCAAGCCGAACGCCGACATGATGAGCCCGAACACCATGGCCGCCTCGTTGTCAAAGGGGAGGCGGGTGGCGAGCGAGTCAAGTCGCGCGACCACCGGCGTCGCATCGGATGGCGGAGGAAAGCGGCGACGGAGCCATACCTCGAGCCACGCCTGCATTGAAGCCGCGGTGACGTCTTCTCGCAGTCGCGCGATGACGCCGAGCCTCCTCGCGTCGGGCTTGGCCCACACATCGGCACCGAGGAACGCGTCTGCCATGGTCAGCGGAATCCAGAAGCTGACGAGCTCCTGACGGGCCAGTTGCGCGTGCGGCTCCGTCACCCCGACGACCTCGAAGCGCTGACGGCCCAGGGTGATTCGTTGGCCGACGATCGCTGGATC
>DASTDR010000534.1:0-4101 GCA_035710265.1 Gemmatimonadales bacterium
ATCGAGCACGGCAACGAGTTCGTTCGCAACCTGGGGATCCAGACCAAGTGTCATACGTCCAAGCCGTGCGTCCCGACCCGCCTCGCCGCAGCCGGCGAGAGCGCAGACTTTGAAAATCGCCAGGCCGTCAGAGCGAATGGCCAGGCCTCCAAGGATGTCCTGCTGCCCTCGGACAACACGGTGGCGACGTTCTGGATCACCAACCCGGACAACGTCTACCGGGACAACGTGGCCGCGGGTTCGGACTCGAACGGCTTCTGGATGTCATTGCCGGAGCACCCGAACGGGAAGTTCGAAGGCTCGGAGATCAGCAAGGCCACCTGGCCGCGTCGAACGCCCTTCCGCGAGTTCAAGGGCAACGTCGCCCACTCCAACTACGACGCGTTCATGTTCGACCGGAACATCAACGTCAACAACACGTTCGGCGTGACCGGCAACGCGCACATGCCCAAGGAGAATCCCGCTGACCCGAACAGCAAAACGGTGGAAACGGTCTTCGAGAATCTCACCGCCTACAAGAACCGCAATGGCGGCATCTGGGGCCGCGGTGAGATGCACGTCTTCAGGAACGTGAAGCTGGCCGACAACGCCATGGGTTATACGCATGCGTCCGGCTCCGCCGGTCGTGACCCGTTTACGTCAAAGGTCGTTGACTCGCTGTTCGTGGGCGAGACCGAGAACATCGGCAACCCGACGACCGACGGGGAAAAGGCGTACGGCCGCAGCTTGCCGAAACCCCAGATGCCGGATTTCCCGATCCGCGGCTACGAGTACTACGACTACCGTCATGACGTGGAGAACGTCACCTTCCGGAACTACGAGGACAACGCCACGCGCAAGACGGGAGCGCTCTCGTACCTGATGTACACGAGCGCCGGGGTCAGTACCGAAAACGCCATCGAGCGCGCGAAATTCATCAACGCCAAGCCGGTGTATTTCCCGCCGATGGAGCGTAAGTGGGGCAACGACAATTTGAACGGTGTGGCCTGGAAGGCCTCGGCGATCCACGACAAGGACGGCTCGGTTGGCGGTATCCCGAATTCCTACATCCTCATCCACGACGGCGTCTGGGACAGCATCGCCACCGACGCACAGGCCTGTGAGATCAAGCCCGCCTGGAACGCTGCGGTGTGCAAGGGCGATGTCGGACGCTTGACGTTTGGCGGCCCCGGCGGCGCCCCGAGAGCCGGTGGTCCCTGCTCCTCCGGTCCCGGTTGTCTTGGCGCAGGTGCTGGTCCTGGCGCAGCTGCTCCAGCCGCAGCTGCCGGTCGTGGCGCTCCCGGTGGTCGAGCCGGCGGTCGCGGTGCAGCTGCTCAGCCGCCAGTCGTTCTCAGCCGCAATGGCAGGGAGTACACCCAAACCGCGAGCAACGTACGAGCCGGTACCGAGATCACGGTGACCACCGAAAGGCCGACCATGTCCCTCATCCTGACGGAAATGGATGCCGGCTCGTGGGTGATCTTCGAGCTCCCGGGGTTCACCACCGCGGCCTCGGGTACGGAGCAAAGCAGCCTGGATGCGTTGCGCGCGGCCAGCGACACCTCGTACTTCAAGGGCACGGATGCACTGTGGGTCAAGGTGGTTTCCAACGGCAACGGTGCTCGTGGCCCCATTGGCGGCGGCCCTGGTGGTGGAACCAGCCTCCAGGTCAGCAGGTAAGCGCAACCCTGTTGCACGAGCAAGAGCCCTCGGGCTGCCCGGGGGCTCGTGCTTCGTACAGCAATCACCCGAATCCCGTTGGGGACGCCAAAGTTTCACTGCTGCCTCATCGCAACCTTTCAGCTAGCGCTGCCGTCATAGGTCCGGAATGGACCGCGGTTCAGCAACCTGGATCTCGGCAACGCGCGTTTGGATTCCAATCGCAGCCGCACTCTTCACGGTTGCTCTGATTGTGTCGGCGGTAGTCATTCCCGAACTTCGGCTCCTTCATGCCCTCCAGGCGATCATTTACGTCGCCATCGTGATCCTTGCGCGCAGCAACAGCATGTGGGCTATTGGCGCGGGCTTGGCGATCGCCGTCGTCTGGAACGGTCACGGTCTCTTCGTCTCTCATAGCATGCAGAGGGGGATGACGGTATTGTGGTCTCTCCTGCAGACGGGCCACATGCGGGAGCTTGGGCCGACCCCTATTGTCCCGATGATGGTGTTACTCGGTGGGGTCGCGCACTTCGTTCTCATCGGTGCCTGCCTGGCCGTTCTGTTCGATCGACGAATCGATGACAAGAACCCGTGGAAGATGGTGGCCGGAGGTCTATCGGTCCTCGCGTATTTCGCCCTGATTATCATCGTCTCCGATCCGCGCTAAGCCGCTTTTCCGGTGACGACGGTGACTGGCTGCCACTGCCTACGTTCATCACGTACCCGGTGGGGACGCCATCTCCCGCTGCGAGAACTTCAGCCCGCGCGAAGCAGTCTAACGATGCGGGGTTCCGGCAAGCCCTTTGATCTTCACCGTCAGGACGTCGATTCAGTTACACTAGGCCCTATTCCTGTATCCGCACGCCTTGCGAAGATAGAGTCATGGTTGGACAACAGCAAGGGTCGCTGTCCGTCATTGAACCCGCTCCTTGGTCCCGCTACGCTGGGGTCCTCCTCCTTGTCATCTTCGCTGTGATTGTTCCTTGGGCAGGCTGGGATGATGCCCGTGCCTCGACGAGCGTTCTTCATTCCCGCCTGTTCCTACTAGTTTCCTCGCTCGTGGGTGCGGTCATTGCTGTCACTCTAGCGCTCGTTCCATGGTCGGGAAAGGTGAGGGCGCGGCTTATAGCCGCTCATCTCCTAGTCATGGGGTTGTATCTTGGTGTAGCGATCGCTACAACGAACTGGAGTGCTTGGCCGATGCGCGGATGGTGGCAGGGTTGGTGGTCGGTCCCACTTGTGATGGCACAAATCCAGTGGATTCTGAGGCTTTCGCGCGACGGCTCTACTGGCGCAGATTTCATGAAGTAGTAGCAGAGTCACGCTACGATCCCTGAGAATCGCGTTTCCACCTTTTCGCGAATCTCCGTGGGGACGCCATCGCATTTGATAGCGGTTCCACGCTCCCGAAAAACTCTGTCAGGGAACCCTTCCACTGACCTCGTACCAGTGCTCGTCCCCCTCATGTCGTGGCACGAACACGAGGCGGCCTTCGAGCACCTTGCGGAGAATCTGGCGAGCGATAGGGACGCTCTGGGCTGGCAGGCCCTTCCACTCCGAAAAGCTGCTGAAGGGCCTGCCAGCGGATGGAGCCCGGAATCCTGGGACTCGAGTGCGAGCGTCGAGCCGGAGTCGGCTCTGCCACCTTCGCGCTTCGCGCTACGGCGCCCGAGCCGCTCAGAATCGATAATTCAGATCGACGCCCCAGCGTCGCGGCATGGCCTTGAACACGAAATTGTTGGTGTAGCCCGGACTCGGGAAGAACATCGGTCCGGGCGACCACTCCGCGTTGTAGTTTTCGTCCGTGAGATTCTTGGCCCAGACGGTCGCCGACCAGGACCTGTGGTCCACGCCGAGCCGCACGTTCAGCAACCCGACCCGATCGCGCTCCGTGAAGTTGTCGGGATAGAACCACGTCGGACCGATGACCTCGACATCCGAGCGCACGAACGCGCTCAACGCGCTGCCCAGGGAATGGCGGTACTGCAAACCGACGTTGGTCGTGTACCGCGACACCAGGGGCGCTTCGTTGCCGACGTCGCTCGCGGCGCGTCTGGACTCCTTGATCTCGCTGTCGGTGAAGCCGAGCCCGACATAGCCGTCGAATCCGTCGACGATGCGTCCCCGCACCTCGAACTCCGCGCCCGTGTAGTCGACGCGATCGAGATTCCCCAGATTCTGCGTGCTCGTGTTCGGATCGAACACGAAGAAGTAGGAGCCTTTCGCCTGCGTATGGAAAACGCTGACGGTGGTACCGACGCGCCGGTCGAGAAACTCGGCCTTGGCGCCCCCTTCGTAGGTATCCGCCGTCTCGGCGTCGAACAAGTCGTTCACACCGGCAATGCCCGCTGCACCGACACCCGTCTGATTGAAGCCGCCGCTGCGGAAGCCGCGGCTGTACCCGATGTACAGCGTGGAACGCGGTGTCGGCTTGTGGCGCAGCGTGACTTTGGGCTGCAGGTC
>DASTDR010000535.1:0-2411 GCA_035710265.1 Gemmatimonadales bacterium
TCTCGGCGACGTGACCTATCGCGCCACGTTCACCGGATACCAGCCGGTTGGCGGCGTGCTCATGCCCACCGGCGTCAACACGACGATCGACTTCCGGGGCATCGTCCAGCAGAAGCTCTACGTCGATCGGCAAGCAATCGATGCCGCGTCGATCGACCTCTCGGCCCCGGCCAACGTGCGCAGCGCGCCAGCCCCGTCGCCGGCAGCGCCGGCAATCGAAGCCACGGAGATCGGCAAAGGCATCTGGTTTCTTCGAGGGGCCGGCAACTCCACCCTCTTCGAGTTCGACGATCACCTCACGCTCTTCGAGGCCTACGGCAGCGAGGCCAACGCCAAGGCGGTGATCGCGAAGGCCCGCTCGCTCGTTCCGGCAAAGCCCCTCACCGAGGTCATCGTGTCGCATCACCACTTCGATCACACCGGCGGCCTGCGCGCGGCGGTCTCCGAGGGGCTGACCATCGTCATCCAGCGCGGTAACGAAGCCCTCGTCCGCGACGTGACGTCGCGTCCCGCGAAGCTCTTTCCGGATGCGCTCGGAAAGGCTCCGAAGGCTCTCACGCTGCGGCTCGTGGACGACCACCTGAAGATGAAAGACGCGTCGATGGAGATCGACGTCTACCGGGTCGTCGCCAACAGCCACATGGCTGACGGGTTGATGGTGCACGTACCCCGGGACCGGCTGCTCGTTCAGGGGGACTTGTTCGATGTGAGCTGGGAAGTGTACTGGTGGGGCAGCAGCTACATCGACAACGTGCGCTACCGAAACTTGAAAGTGGACCGCGACGTGCCGGTCCATGGGCGGATACTCCCGCTGGCCGACGTCGAAGCGGGCATCGCGGCACAAATCAAGAATGCGCAGGCACTCTGCGCGTCGGTCGCCGCCGCCGGCCTCTCGATGCGGGGATGCCCGGTGAAGACGACCGTCGATCGGTAAGACGCGACCCGTGGCTTCGCTGGTATAGTTGGCACTACTCGGAGGACGAGATGATGAAGAACGACACTACGGCCCGCAGATCGCTACTGTCGGGGCTCGGCGCCGCGGTCGCGGCCGTTGCGCTCGGGTCGAAGAGCGCGCAGGCGCAGACGCCCGCGCGTGCATTCCAGGCGGCGCGCCATCAGCAGGACGATTGGATGAACGCGCTCCCCGGCCGGCATCGAACCATCATCGACTGTGCGAGCGTGTCGGCCGGCGGAGAGGGAATGCTCTACGCAAACAACCTCTACGTCGCCAACGGGAGCGGATACAAGCTGAACGACGCTGACGTCGCCGTCATCGTCTGCTTGAGGCATTTCGCCACGGTATTCGGGTACAACGACGCGATCTGGAGCAAGTACGGCAAGGCGCTGAGCGACCTGGTGCAGTTCACCGACCCGAAGACGAAGCAGGCGCCGACCACCAACCTGTTCAACTCGGCCGATTACGGGCTGACGCTGCCCAACTTCGGCAACACCATCGCGTCGGTCGTGAAGCGAGGGACGCAGTTCGCCATCTGCGACATGGCGACCAACTTCATCACCGGGCAGGTGGCCACTGCCGTGAAGGGCAACCAGCAGGAGTTGTACAAGGAATTCGCGTCGAACCTGATTCCGAACGGCCGCCTGGTCACAGCCGGAGTGGTCGCGGTCAATCGCGCACAGGAGCTGGGCTACACCCTTCTGACCGCACTCTGACCATGCGCGAGCCGGCCACCGGGACGGCCGCAGCCAGGGTCGAGACCCGCCTGATTCATGCGCACGGGTTGGCGGCTCTCGCAACGCTGTTCGTTTCGGTGGCCTTCGGCATCGTCGCCTCGATCGAACTCCTGGCTCCCGACTTCGCAGGCGCGCCCTGGCTCAGCTGGGGCCGCCTCCGATATGCCCACACACAGGGCATCATGCTCGGCTGGCTCGGCAACGCCTTCTTCGCATTCCTCTACCACGCGGTTCCGCTGCTGACCGGGCGCCAGGTGACGAGCGCAAGGCTGGGGGCCTGGCTCTTCGGCCTGTGGAACTTCGCGGTGATGGCACCCGGCTGGATCCTCGTGCTCGCCGGAATCAGCCAGCCGCTCGAGTGGGCCGAGTTCCCGCTCGCGGTGGACGCTTTCGTGGTCGTCGGCCTCGCGATGGCCGCCGTGCAGTTCCTCCCGCCCTTCTTCGCCAGGGGCCTCGAGTATCTCTACGTCTCGAGCTGGTACGTCATCGGCGGACTCGTCTTCACGCTGCTCGCCTATCCGATGGGCAACTTCGTGCCCGAGTTCGTCCCCGGCGCCCGCGGCGCTGCCTTCAGCGGCCTCTGGATTCACGACGCCGTCGGCCTCTTCGTCACGCCCATGGCGCTGGCCATCCTCTACTTCGTGATCCCGGCCGCATCCGGCAAGCCGATCTTCAGCCACTTCCTGTCGATGCTCGGCTTCTGGCTGCTCTTCTTCGTG
>DASTDR010000536.1:0-9709 GCA_035710265.1 Gemmatimonadales bacterium
TCGCCATTTTGCCCAGCGTGCCTTCCCCACGATTGATTCTGCTGAGCAGCGTATCGAGCTGGGCGGTCGTGTGCGTGAGATGATTGGTCAGCGCGGCGAGGTTCTTGGAAATCGAGTCGATGTTCGCGCCGGTGCCGGTACCGAGCATCGAGTCGACGCGCTGCATGACTCGCTCGGTCGCCTGGAGCGTACGGGTCGTCTGCCGGATAAATGGGCCTTCCGGCATGTTGGAGAGCGTGTTCATGGCGCGCTGCGTGACCACCAGCGTGTTGTGAATGTCCTCGCCCAGCCGGTCCGACACGATATTGGCCGCGTTCTCCATCAGCTCGTTGGCGCGATTGGCCACACCCTGCGCGACATCGGCGATGTCGGGCGCATTGGTACCGGTGATCGCGCGGCCGCGCGCCAGCATTTCATCCCGGGCGCCCGGGTTGTAGTCGATGAACTTGGCGCCGAACAGGTCCATCGAGCCGACAGCCGCGCTCGCATCGATGCGCGGCGCGACGTCCTCGGAGAGCTCGAGCGTGACACGCACGCTCTTCACCCGCTCGAGGTTCACGCGCG
This sequence comes from Gemmatimonadales bacterium, assembly GCA_035710265.1. Taxonomy (GTDB): domain Bacteria; phylum Gemmatimonadota; class Gemmatimonadetes; order Gemmatimonadales; family GWC2-71-9; genus 20CM-2-65-7. Next base: position 565 of record DASTDR010000536.1, read on the forward strand.
CGACCCTGCCCTTCTTCACGCCGGAGACCAGCACAGGATCGCCCTGCTTCAACCCGGCGACGCTCTCGAACATGACGTCGACCGAGATGCCGCTGGTACGCAGGCCCTGGCCGGTCAGCCAGAACATGCCGACGAGAAAGACGGCGACGCCCGCCAGGACGATCGCCCCGACGCCGACCTCCTGCTTGTACGTGAGGTCCACTAGCGAGTCCCTCCGAGGTCAAATCCTCCGGAACGTCTCCGCGCCGGAGTCTCGAACGTCAAGCGACCGGCTTGAATCACGGCCATTTCGAGATCGCGCTCGAGGAACTGCTGCACAATGGGATCCTTGGAGGCAATGATCTCCTCGGCGGTGCCGACGGCGCGAATCTTGGCCTGCGCGAGCAGCGCGATACGGTCGGCGACCCGAAACGCGCCGCGCACGTCGTGCGTCACGACCACGCTCGTGACGCCGATCTCCTGCTGCAGCCGCTCGACCAGTGAATCGATCACGTCGGCGTTCACCGGATCGAGCCCGGACGTCGGCTCATCGTACAACAAATATGTCGGCTTTCCCGCGATCGCCCGCGCGATGCCGACGCGCTTGCGCATGCCCCCGGACAATTCGGCCGGGAATTTGCGCCCGACTTCCTCGTTGAGGTTCACGAGCCGCAGGCACTCCTTGACGCGCTGCACGCAGTAGTCCTTGTCGGCATACTGCTTTTCGTCCGTTATGCCGAGCCGGATATTCTCGAACACGTCCATCGAATCGAACAGCGCGCCGTTCTGGAACACGTACCCGATCGTGCTGCGCAACGCCGCCAGCTCCTTGCGGTGAAGCATCGGAACGAGCTGCCCGTCGACCCAGACCTCGCCGGAGTCGGGCTTGATCAACCCGATAATGTGCTTGAGCAGCACGCTCTTGCCTGTCCCGGAGGGCCCGAGCAGCGCGACCGTTTCCCCCTCCGCCACGTAGAAATCGACGCCGTCGAGCACGACGTTGTCCACGAAGCGCTTGGACACCTGCTTCAGCTCGATGCTCACTTCGCGGTCCCCAGGATCAGCTTCGTCAAAATCGTATCGAGCAGGAGGATCGTGACCGAAGCGGCCACGACTGCCTGCGTCGTCGCGCGGCCGACGCCTTCGGCCCCCTGCTGCGTGTTGAACCCGATATAGCACGGGATGATCGTGACCGACAACGCAAACGCGAACGACTTGATCAGTGAATACCACAAGTCGAGCGGCTTGAAGAAGTACCGCGCGCCGAATTCGAAATCCGCGTATGACAGGCCGAGGGAGCCCTGGGCCGTGAGGAACCCTACGGTGATCCCAAACGCATTGGCCAACACCACGAGCACGGGGATGGCGAAGACGCCCGCCAGGATCCGGGGCAGCAGCAGGTGGGTGACGGGAGAGCGGCCCAGGCTTTCCAGGGCGTCGATCTGCTCTGTGACCCGCATGCTGCCGAGCTCGGCGGCATAACGGGCGCCGATGCGCCCGGCCAGGATAAGGCCCGTCAGGACCGGGCCGAGCTCGAGAATCATGGATTCGACGATGATGCCGCCCGCGACATAGAGGGGGAGCTGACCCGTGAACTGATAACCGGTCTGGAGGCTCGTTACCGCCCCGGCAAACCCTGCCACCAGAAGGACGATGAAAGCGCTCCCATACCCGATCGTGTTGGTTTGCTGGATCGTCCGGGGCAGCCAAATGCGCCATTCCAGAAGGCCACGCGCCAGATCGAGCAACAGAAAGGAAAAGCGCCCCGCATGGCTGGCGCTGCGCAGGGACCACCGCCCGACGTATCGCCGCAGGTCGAGGGCGGCAGTGAATGCTCTCATTGGCCTGTATCTTGTGTACGCATGGCCACCACGTCTACCCCTGAAAGGCGAAAGCTCTTTATTCGCAAGCTTTTGGCCTGGTATCGCCGGGCGGCCCGCGACTTACCGTGGCGTACTACGCGCAATCCCTATGCCATCCTCGTCTCGGAATTCATGCTCCAACAGACCCCAGTCAGCCGGGTGTTGGACTACTACCCGAGGTTTCTGAAGCGCTTCCCGACGCTGTACGACCTGGCACGTTCGCGGCCCAAGGCAGTCATGGAAACGTGGGAGGGATTGGGCTATTACGCTCGCGCGCGGAATCTGCATGCGCTGGCCAAGCAGCTATCGGCTACCGGCTATCGGCTACCGGCGGATACAGATGAGCTTCAAAAACTTCCTGGTGTCGGGCGGTACACAGCCGGCGCGGTCGCGTGCTTTGCGTACGAGAAACCGGTGCCGACAGTCGATACGAACGTGGCGAGAGTGATCCGGCGCGCGTTCTTTGGGGAGTGGGGAGTGGGGAGTGGTACGATTCGGGCATCGCGAACCACTCCCCACTCCCCACGTTCCCACCGTGAAGTGTGGGCCTTAGCTGAGTCGCTGCTTCCGAAAAACGGTGGGAGAGCTTGGAAGTTCAATCAGGCGCTGATGGAGCTTGGTGCCCTGATCTGCCCGGCACGAAAGCCCAGGTGCCCCGAATGCCCGGTTCGGAGTGAGTGCCGCCTAGGCTCGAAATACCGTTCCGGCAACAAGGGAGAGCAGCGCAAAGACGCCGGCCAGCGTCGCAAAGATCGCCTGGCGCCGCCTGAGTCCGGCAAAGCTCTCGGGTAGCTCGCCTCGCGGATCCAGATCGAGCCTGCCGAGCCGTGCGGCAGTCGGGACCACGATCGCGATCGCCACAATCGCCCCCATGAATCCCAGCAGCTGCATCGCCATCAGCCATGTCGGCACCGTCGCGCTCTTGAAGTACGGAACCGACAACACGAAGCCGCTCACCACCACGAGGACGGCGCCGGTTCCCACGAGATTGCGCGTGATGACGGCCATGATCCGGTAAACAGCGAGCCGTTGATCGGGCGGGAAGTACTTCGCCGTGACGCCGCTGAGCATGACGGCGAGCCCGCCGCCGAGCCAGGCGACGAACCCGATGACGTGCAGAAACAGCCAGAATCCCCTCACGTGCGGCTCAGCACCTCGGGCAATGGCTGGCGGCCGGCAAAGCCCGCATCCAGCTCGTGCCAGTGGGTAATACGCTCTTCTCCGAATTTCCAGCACCACAGGATTTCGCGCTCGTGCAGCCGGCCGTGGAAATCGACGAGGCCTTCGTCGAATCCCTTGAACTCGCAGCCCACCTGCTCGAGCTCGCCGAGGAAGGCGTTGATCTTCCCGGCGACTGCGTCGATCTGCGCCTTGAGGCCGAGCTGCTCCTGCGATTCACCCCATTCCGGGCGGGCCTTCGAGGCCACGAGCTCGTACTGCGCGACCAAATCCTTCCATTGCGGATAGACGGTCATGATGTCCTGCACGATGCGTTTCACGAATGGCAGCGTGCGATTGGCTTCGGCGAGAGTGAAAAGCTTGTGAGCCACGGATCGAAAAGCTAAGGCGCGGACCGGCAAAAACTAGACGCACAGACGCACAGCGGTAATCGGTCAACCGGCAACGGGACCACCCTATGCTAAGACCACTCCCTGGACCTCCTCGGGATGGGGAATGAACCCCACGACCCGGTCGTCGCCGCTCACCACGACAATCGTGGATCGCACGTGATGATCGCTGGGATCGATCTGCTTTGCGACCTTGAAGCCTTTCATCTCCGTGTCTGGTTTCACGACGGGCGTATCCGTGCGGGCGTGATCGGCCGCGGAGCAATCGGTCGGGTCGTGCCCGGCTCCGACACAGCGCGCGACGATATCCCGATCGGAGATGGTTCCGAGGTATCTGCGATCCTTGGGGTTATCGACCACGGGCACGACCGAGATGTTTTTCACGCGCATCAGCGCCGCTACTTCGGACGACGTCGCACCGGCCGCGGCAACGACCGGGTCAGCAATCATTACCTCAGATGCTCGCATTTGCCTTTCCCGTTCACGGTCCACTGTTAGCGCTGTGCGTCTAGTCTTTGCTTATCCTAAGGCTTTCTTGGTAGCCTGGTAACCCATCTCCACATAATCCTGTACCCTCTCGACCGCGAACGTCGCCTCTCGCTCGGCGACCGCGCGGACGTACACGAGCTTCGGTCCGTCTTTCGGCCAATCCGCGACGGCGCGGTCGGTCTGCTCCGCCATCATGATGCGCATCGCTTCCCCGTGCGTGCGCACCGCGCGCGGGATCTTCGCCGGCACCGGCGCAGCGGGAGGCTGGGGCTGATCGCCGTTGGTCGACGGACCGCCGCGCTCGTCGAATCCCGGGCCGACGTGGATCGCGACGAACAGATCGGCGTCCGGCTCGAGCTCGCGTGCGGGGCCGAGCGGCAGCACCGCGCGCAGCCCACCGTCGCCGAGGCGGCGGCCATGCGCTTCGAGCGGCGGGAAGTACAGCGGCAGCGCGCACGACGCGTACAGCGCGTCGCCCAGCTCGATGTCGCGCCCGCGCCGATCCAAATCACTGCCGCGGCGCTCGCGGCCACCGAGCAGCAGCAGCTCGCCGCTGTCGAGATCGGTGGCGGTGACGGTGAGGGGGATGCGGAGATACTCGAAGCGGGTCTTCGGCACGAGACTCGCGATCGCGCGGCGCAGCGCGGATGCCGGGAACAGGCTGCTCGCAAACAGGCCCAGCAACAGGATGCGCGGATCGAACGGGGCGACGTCCTTGCGGCGGATGCCCATGGCGCGACGCCGGATCTGGTCAAACGGCATGCCGGCGGCGAGCGCTGCCCCGACGACGGCACCCATGGATGTCGCAACGATGTGGCTGGGAACGAGATCGGCTTGCTCGAGCGCATGGAACGCGCCGGCGTGGGCGAGGGCTTTCGCCCCGCCGCCGCTGAGAACGAGAACGACTTTCATCGGGAGTGGGAAGTGGGGAGTGGTTCTATCCGGTGCACCGTCAGGTACCACTCCCCACTCCCCACTCCCCGGTTACTCACCGCGACCCTGGTCATATCGCCGCTCCATCACCCGGTTGGCGCGGCGTTTTGCCGCCCGATCGTAGCGCCGCTTCTCGTCCGCGGTCTCCGGGACGATCGGCGGCACCTCGGTGGGCCGTTCGTTTTCGTCCAGGGCGACGTAGGTGACGTAGCAGGAGTTCGTGTGGCGCCGGTCGCCGGACAGCACGTTCTCCGCGATGACCTTCACGCCTACCTCCATCGAGGTATGGCCCGCGAAGTTGACACGCGCCAGCGCCGTCACCAGCTCGCCGACATGGATCGGCTCGCGAAAATCGACTTTGTCCACGGAGACCGTCACACAGGCCCGGTGCGAATGCCGAATCGCCGCCACCGCGGCGACGCGATCGACGAGCGCGAGGATGTGCCCGCCGAACACGTTGCCCATGATGTTGGCATGATGCGGCATCATCAGCTCGGTGAGCGCCGCTTCGGATTCTCGAGGATGCCGGCCCTTGGGCATCAGTAGTCCACCGGTCTCAAATAGAATTCCCCGATCGCTGTCTGCGACACGACCGCCACGGTGGGCAGCCGCCGTTTCCAGTGCGTGGAATCGAGCCGCTTGCGCACGATGTCGACCTCATTCTTGCTGTAGCCTTTCGGCTCCTCACCGCGAATCAGATGGTACAGGATCCGGTCGGCGACGGCGTAAGATACTCCGAGATCGCCTTCGTCGGTCTGCCCTTTGATCAGGTCGGCCGTTGCGGGCTTTCCGACGATTTCCTCCGGCACCCCCACGTGCCGCGCCAGTTCCCACACTTGAGTCTTGAACAGATCGCCCAGCGGATTGACCGGGGGCGCATCGTCGCCATGCCAGGTGAAGTAGCCGAGCAGGCGCTCCGACTTGTTGCTGGTGCCGAGCGGCAGGGCTTTGTGCATGGCGGAAAGATCGAACAGCACGATCATCCGCTCGCGGGCCATGATGTTGCCGAGCCGGTGTGGATCGGGGGGCGCGTCGCCGATCTGTTGCATGTAGCCGTCGACTGCACCGCTGATGTCGATCGTCTTCGACGGAATCCCGAGCTGATCGATGACCAGCTGCGCGTGCTCCAGGCTGTCGCGACTCGAAGTGCGGTACGGCATGCGCACTCCAACCACGTTGTCCCGCCCGAGCGCTGCGACGGCGAGAAACGCCGTGAGCGCCGAGTCGACGCCGCCGGATACGCCCACGACGCCTTTCTTGAATCCCCGGCGGCGCACGACCTCGTCCTTGAGAAAGCTCACTAACCAACGCCTGGTCAGTTCCGGGTCGATTCGGAGCGGGTCTGCCTCGTCGAGCCTTGATGCGTGCAACGGCGCCGGACTGCGTGAAGAGGCGTGGGGTGTGGGGCTGCCGTTGACAGCGGGATCGAACTTCACTTTTTGCGAATGCTTGTCCGCACTCAAGCTCTTCGTGAGCACCGGCAGGGCACTCTGCAGATCCGACAACAGCGGGGAATCCGAGCGCGCCGTAGTGAGCGCATCGAGATCGATGTCGGCCGTGAGCAAGGCCTCCTCGAACAGCGGGCCGCGCGCCACGATGCGACCTGTGGGATCGATCACCGCCGAGGCCCCTGGAAAACCTTTACCACCTTCGAAGCCGACGAGATTGGCGAGGGCGACGAACACGCCGTGCTCTTCCGCGATGCCGCGCACGATGCGCTCCCAGCGCACGACAGAGGCGGGCAACGACTCGCCCTTGCAGTCGTCGTCCTCACCCAGTCCCCGCGCCGGCGAGGCGCTGGGCACAATCAGCAACTGAGCACCCTGGAGCGCGGCGACGGTTGCGGCCAGTGAGTGCCACGCATCCTCGCAGATCAGGATCGCAGCTTTGCCGCCCCATCCAGTCTCGAATGAGCGCACGCCATCCTGGCCCCGGTCGACGAACCGCTCCTCGTCGAAGACGCCGTAGGTGGGAAGGAAGACTTTGCGGTGCACGTGACGAACGTCGGGCTTCTTCTCGCCCAGGGTGACGTACAGAGCGGAATTGTAGATGTGGTTCTGGAAGCGCTCGTAGAATCCAACGGCGATGTCGATCGCCGGTCCGCTGTAGGCGGCCGCCAGGTCACGGGCGAGGGTCCCGGCGGTGACCGCGAGCTCCGTGACGCCGCCCTCCACGAAGTAGCCCGAAGTCGCCGTCTCCGGAAAAACCACGAGATCGGGCTTGGGGTCGAGCGCCGCAGCCTGGCTCACAACGGCGCCGATGCGCGCGACGTTTTCGGAGTACTCACCCTTGGTGGGGCGGAACTGGGAAAGCGCAATGTGAACTACGGGCATGGGAAGAAAGATACGGCGGTAGGAGGCGGTAGGGGCGGTACCGCCCTTTACCGCCTCTACCGCCCCCTACCACCATCTCAATGGAACGTCACGCCAAGCGCGAGATGCAAAAAGTTCTGGCTGAACCCGTCCGTCGGATGACCATACACCCATTGCAGGTTCGGAACGATCGAGAGGTTCGAGCCGACACGAATGTCATAGCCGGCGCCGAGTGAGAATCCTGGTCCCGTGTCGCCCGCACTACTGCCACCGCCGCTGGCCTCGACTCTCGAGAAGCCGACACCACCGTTGAGGAACAGTCCACCGGCAGGCTTTGGATAGTAGTACGCGTTGAACGACACGTTGCCGGCCGTCACGGTGCCGCCCCCTTCGGACTTGGACCAACCAACGGTCTCAGCGCCGAGCAGCAGATGGGGATTCAGCGTTCCGCCGAGCTTGATGTAGCCGGTGTACGATGATTCGTTGCTGATGCTGCCGCAGCCGTCGCACGAGAATCCGTACGAACCATAGCCGAAGCCGAAGCCGATCCAGAACCCTTTTCTGGTTTGCGGCTTTTGCGCCGACAGCGCCGTCGTGCCAATCACCAGCAGGACGGTCGCCAGGGCGAGGCCGCGCGAGATGTGGCGCATTAGTTCTCCCCGGGGTAAGAAGGCGGTGACAATATTTGAAATTGGTCCAACGAATTCCAGCAAACCGCGGAACTCGTTGAGACATATGGGTATGTAGAATCAGCCATGCGTCTATCACTCCGCTTTGTCATCCCCCTGCTCATCGCACTCGCCGCCTTCGCATACGCGGTCGTGCCGCTGGTGGACAAACTCACACTCAAGTGGTTCAGCCGCGATCTCGATATCCGGGCGAACTTCGTGGCGAACGCGGTGGAGGAACCGCTGCAGGAGCTCATCCCCGCCGGCAACCGCCGCCGGATTCTGCAGTTCTTCACCCGCATGACGCAGGACGAGCGCTTACTCGCAGTGGGGTTTTGCCCGCTGGACGGCAGCGAGCCCATCGCCACACCCACGTTCCCCAAAGAGGTGACGTGCGCGACACTCGACCGGGTCGCCCACCCGAGCGGCGGACTGCTGCAGACGGAGAAAGGCCCGGTCAACGTGTCGGTGCGGCCGCTCGCCGCCGCGCAGCCGGCCGTGGCGGACTCGCAATCGACAGTTCCGCTGGTGGCGAATCTGGGCCGGCTCGTCCTCGTCCACGACATGAGCTTTATCGCGCGCCGCAGCCGTGAGACGCGCGAGTACCTGTATCTCTTCTTCGTAGGCTTGGGGCTCGTCGTCGCGGGAATCACGGTCGTCATCGCCCAGCTCTCCTGGCGCGGCTGGGTCCACGGGCTGCGGGCGCTGCTGCGCGGCGAGCGGCTGATTTTCCCGCCTGGACGTGCAGGGGAGCGCAGGCTCGGAGGCCCCCCCGCCGAGCTGCGGCCGATCGCCAAGGACCTTCGCGCGTTGATCGAAGATCTCGAAGCCGACCATCGCTCGCGGGACCAGGACCAGCTCGTGTGGACACCGGACACCCTGCGCCAGATCCTGGACCGAGAGCTGCGCGGCCAGGAAGTGATCGTGGTCTCCAACCGTGAGCCCTACATTCACGTCCGCCACGGCCACGAGGTCGAAGTGCGCCGGCCGGCGAGCGGCCTGGTGACGGCGCTCGAGCCGATCATGCGCGCCTGCTCGGGCACCTGGATCGCCCATGGCGGCGGCAATGCGGATCGCGCGGTCGTCGACAAGCACGATCGGGTCGCCGTGCCGCCGCCGCCCGACGCTCCGGCCTATCAGTTGCGACGCGTCTGGCTCACCGAAGAGCAGGAGCAGGGCTACTACTACGGGTTCGCGAACGAGGGGATCTGGCCGCTCTGTCACATCGCACACGTTCGACCGATTTTTCGCACCAAGGATTGGGAACAGTACGTCGCGGTGAATCGCAAATTCGCCGGCACGGTGCAGCAGGAAGCCCAGTCGGCCGATCCGAT
>DASTDR010000537.1:0-2429 GCA_035710265.1 Gemmatimonadales bacterium
CCACCGGCAACGTGGCGGCGAGGGCGACGGCGCAACGAATGCCGTGCGAGCGCGCGACGGAGAGCGAACACCCGGCGACGCAGGCGCCGTACAGTGCCGCGGCCGCCCCCCCCAGCACGGCGAGCGCCGGGGCAAAGAGCGCGCCGACCGCGCTGCCCAGCAGCGTCGCCACGAACATCGCCGGCACGAGCTGACGCACGGTCATCACGCGGCCGACTTTGCGCGCGACGAGCGGCTTGAACGCTCCGTACTGGTAGAACATCCGCGCGGCTTTGCGGAGCGAGCCGCGGGCGTAGTAGTAGCACACGATGTCCGGGATCAGTCGCACCCGCCCGCCGCTGCGGATGATGCGATGGTTGAGTTCGTCATCTTGATTGCGCACCAGTTCCTCGTCGAACAGCCCGACGCGCGCGAACAGCGAGCGCCGAAAGCAACCGAACGGGACGGTGTCCACGTCCTGCGCGTCCCGCGCCCCGATCCGGAAGCGCGCCAGCCCCACGCCGAACGGGTGACTCATCGCGATCGCAATCGCCTGCGCCACGGCGGTGCCGTCCGCGGGCAGCGTCACCAGACATCCGCCCACATTGTCGGCCCCATCGGCGAGCAGCGCGTCCACCAGCCGCGGGATGTATTCGGGCGGGTACACGACATGGCCGTCCATTCGCACGATGACGTCGCCGGTGGCCGCCCGGATCCCGGTATTCAGGGCCGTCGGAACAATGCGCTTCGGATTGTCGAGCAGGCGGATGCCGGGATGCGTGCGCGCGTACTCTTCGACGAGCGCGCGCGTTCCGTCGTCACTCATCCCGTCGACCACCAGCACCTCGAGCCGATCGACCGGGTACGCCGACGCGAGAATCGAATCCAGGCAGGCCGCGATGTGCGTGGCTTCGTTGCGGCACGGGAGGATGACCGTGACCTGCGGACGCGACGCGCTCGCTGCCGGTGTCATGCCCGCCTCCCCGCGAGGGCCATTTCCCGCTCCTGCTCGGAGAGCTGGCAGACGATCGCGCGCAGCTTGCCGTTGGCGGTGCGAGGCACTTCGGCGACGCGATCGACGATGACGCGCACGTCGCCCATGCGTTCCTGCAGACGTGCGACGATGGTCCGCTCCGTGGCAGCCGTGAATCCGGGGGCCGGCGTGACGCGGACCCGCAGCACATCGAGGTGCTCCTGAACGATCTGTGACTGGCGCAGGGGCAGGCCGTAGAACACGGGATTGAGCCAGAACACCGGCCGCCCGTCCGGCGTCAGCAGGACGTCGTTCATCCGGCCTTCCACGTGCCCCATGAGCGGCAGCCCACGGCCGCACGAACAGCGTGCGGGCGTGTTCTGGGGCGGCTGCGCACGATCGCCGACGCGGTAGCGGATCAAGGGCATGTCCGGGTTCAGCAGTCCGGTTGCCACGATCTCGCCATGCTCGTGCAGCTCGACGTGCCCGAACTCGGGCCACTGGTGCAGCCGTCCCGCCGAGCACTCACTCGCCGCGGCGACGGACTCGGCCATGCCGTATGTCTCCCGCACCGGACATTGGAACGCCGCGGTGATCGTCGCGCGCTGCTCGGCTGTCAGCGGCTCGGCGTTCGTGTAGACGGCGGCCATTCCCAGGTCGGTACGGCCCAGACGAACCACCTCTTGCGCGAGCGCGTGCGCCGATGACGGATAGGAAGCGAGGTAGACGATGTTGTAGCGTCGCAGCGCGTCCAGGTAATGCGGGATGAAATCCGGCGCCAGGTGGAACGACGAGAGGTAGAGCTGGCGCATCGCGGCGTTCCAGACCCAGAACGGCGGCCGGCGCTGGCGCACGGGCGTGACCAGCTGGCCGCCCAACCGGGCCCAGCGGACGCCGTCGGGGATGCCGTCCCAGCGGCTGGTGCGCGCATCCGCGATCGCGTGCAGGGTGGCTACGGTCGTGCGACTGCGCCAGATATCGATCGGCTTGCCGGTGGTGCCGCTCGTCTGCTCATGAAACATGCCGCGCGTGTCGCAGTCATCGGCGACGAACGCGCGCGGGTCGACGCGTACGTCGTCCTTCTCGATGATCGGCCAGTGCTCGAGCACTTCCCACGACGCCCGATCACCCCGACGGCGTCGTTCCGCCCAGTGGTCGCGGTAGAAAGGGACGCGGGTCGCGGCGCGATGCAGGATGTAGGCGATCCGTTCCTCACACCACTTCTTCCATTGCGCCGCGCTCCATGCGTCTCGCGCCAGCGCTTCCTCGATCAACTGCTCGCTCTCCCTGCCGTAGCGCCAGCGCTTCAAGTACCAGCCACGCAGGGTGGCGGCCGCCGACCGCGCGCGCGCGGGCAGCCGATGATAGATCCGCAGCAGGCGGGCGTTCATGCCAGCACCCTCCGCTCGGTCGGACGTGTGCCCGCCGTGACGGCGCCGATTAAGGGCATGAGCGAGAGTCGGGCCACGCTGTGCCA
>DASTDR010000538.1:0-2785 GCA_035710265.1 Gemmatimonadales bacterium
AACCACGCGGTCCCCGCGGCGTTCGCGAACTCCTTCGCGCCGATCCCGACCCTGGCGCGCCTCATGGCCGTGACCGGCGTGATGCCGGTCGGGCTCGTCCTGCTGGCGCCGTTCCATCACCCGATCCTCCTCGCCGAGCAGATCGGCACGCTCGCCGCATTCGCCGCCGCGCCGCTCGTGGTGACGTTCGCGAACGGCGGGCGTCCGCAGGCCTTCGAGGCGTTCGGCCTCTCGATGGCGAGCCGCGCCGCGCGCCTCGAGGAGCAGGTGGCGATCGTGCGCGCGCTCCTCGCCGGCGAGCGCGTGACGTTCCACGGCAAGCACTTCCGGCTCGAAGGCGTCAGCGTGAGTCCGCGCCCGCGCGTGCCGGTCTCGATCTGGATCGCGGGCACCGTGGCCGCCGCCGCGGCCCGGGCGGGGCGGATCGGCGACGGCTGGCTCACCGGACAGAACTCCACGCGCGCGGATCTCGCCGAACAGCTCGACGTCTACCTCGAGGCCGCGGCGCGCGCCGGACGCCCCGCGCTGCCCGTGCTTCGCCGCGACATCTACGTCGGCGACAGCGACGCCGAGGCGGAGGCAACCGTGGGCCGCGTGCTCGCCGAGGGCTACCGCCTCACCGGCATGGACGAGCTCCTCGTGGGCGGGCCGGCGAGCATCGTCCAGCAGCTCGAGAGCTATCGAGCGCTCGGATTCGAGTACGTAATGGTCCGCCACATCGTGGGGGAGCACGACGCGATGCTGCGCTCGTTCGCCCGCATCGGCGAATCGGTGATGCCCGCGATCCGGAGCATCGAGGGGACCTGAAGCTCGACGCGCCGGTGTCATGGCTGACTCGCGCCCCGGTCCTAGCAATGTGGAGAGATCCAACATGAAACCCGTTTGCTTGATACTCGGCGCTGGTGCTGGCATTGGTGGAACGGCTGCTCGACGCTTCGCCCAGGAGGGCTATCACGCGTATCTGTGCCGACGCAGCGATTCGGCCGGATTGGAAAAGCTGGTCGACGCGATCAGAGGCGACGGGGGTTCAGCAACAGGCTTTCTCTTGAATGCCCTCGAGCCAGGCACCATCGAAGAACGGGTTGCCGCCATCGAGGCCGAGGTCGGCCCGATCGAAGTCGCCGTGTACAACCTGGGCGCCCAGATCGGCGATCGAGCGTTGAAGGACACGTCGGCCAAGGCCTTCGAGACGGGCTGGCGCATGGGCACCTTCGGTCTCTTTCGGCTCGCATCGGCCCTGTTTCCGCGGATGGAAGCGCGAGGCAAAGGAACGCTCCTCGTGACCTCGGCGACCGCGGCCATGCGCGGGAACAGGGGGCAGCACTCTCACACGGCCGCTATGGGAGGGCGGCGCATGCTCTGCCAGAGCCTCAACGCGGAGTTTGCGTCGAAGGGAATTCACGTCGTGCACATCGTGATCGACGGTGCCGTCGATGCACCCGACACCCTCGGGAGGATGCTCGGCCCGGAGAAGTTCGAGGAGCTGAGGAAAGCCCGAGGTAGCGAACACGACGGGCTCCTGCTTCCCGCGCAGATCGCGGAGACCTACGTCCACCTCGCGAAGCAACACCGATCCACGTGGACGCACGAGCTCGACCTGAGAGCCTTCTCGGATCGTCCGTGGTGGAATCACTGAGGGGTCGCGACACATGACCAAGGACGTTGCACTCATCGTCGGCGGGGGCCCCGGCATCAGTGCGAGCTGTGCCCGACTATTCGCCAAGAGCGGCATGCAGGTCGGCATCGCCGCCAGGACCCCCGAAAAACCTGTTCTACAGAGCCTGGAGAAGACGCACGGCGTGCGCCGATACGCGTGCGATGCCAGCGAGCCCGCGCCTGTCGAGCTGCTGTTCCAGAACGTCGTGCGAGACCTCGGGGCGCCTACGCTCGTCGTGCACAACATCGACGGTCGGGTGGCCGGCATCTTTCGCAAGGGGATCACCGAGGCCGACCCGAGCATGGCGCTCGAGACGCTTCGAAACTCGGCATTCAGCGCATTCCTGGTAGGCCAGCAGGCAGCTCGGCTCATGCGCGAGAACGAGCCGAGCGCCAACGGCGCGAAGGGAACGATCATCTTCACCAACGCAAGCGCGGCGCTGAAGGGCTTCGCGTCGAGCGGGGCCTTCGCGATGGCGTGTCAGGCCAAGTCGGGACTCGCACAGAGCATGGCAAGAGAGCTGATGCCGCAGGGGATCCACATCGCCAACGTGCCAATCGACGCCGCGATCGGTTGGACGCAGGAGGACGGTACCCGCGCGCACCGACTGGCAGGAAGAGCTGTCGACGACAACATGGCCGACCCGGACTACATCGCAGAAACCTATCTGCAGCTGCACCGCCAGCATCGGTCGACCTGGGCGTTCGAAGTCGTGCTTCGACCGTGGCTCGAGAAGTGGTGACGAAGGAAGACTCCATGACCCAGGCGTCTACGGATCCCTACTCGGTGCCGCTGGACAGGATCGACGTGTCGGTGGTCGCACGCCACGCTGCACCGGCGCGGGCCCCCCGTGCGCTGTGCCCGTGCGAAGTTCGAGCTCGCGGGCAACGCGGCAGAGGAGTACCCGGCACTGCCCGGGCTGTCACCTCCGTCCGGGGGGGGGGCCGCCCAAGATCCTTCCCCTTGCGGTTGCAGAGACTTCGCGGCCGCTACCCGGGACCCTCCCAGAAACTCCCGCGTTTTCGCGGGGTCTTGGGAGAGGGGCGCGGCCGTATCGGCACCGGAGACGGCGGGCTCCGGGCCGATGGCGGCCAGGGGGTCGCGTTCGTCTCTGTTGCCAGGTTTGGC
>DASTDR010000539.1:0-2627 GCA_035710265.1 Gemmatimonadales bacterium
CGCGACGTCCGGCTACCGTGCCAACCTCGTTCGCTACACCAAGCCGGAGGTATCGGTCGCGGTGCTGTGCAATGCCGGGAATTCAGATCCCGAATCGATGGCTGACTCGGTTGCGGGCGCGCTGGTGGCATTCGGACCGCGCGACACCGCGGCCACGCCGGTGCGTGGCGCCGCTCCGGCGAGTGCGATCGCCGACAAGGCCGGCCTGTACCGGAATCTCCGCGACATGCGGGCGCAGCGGCTGCGGGTGACGAACGGGGAGCTCGAGACGGAGAATGGCAACCAGCTCGTGCCCATCGATCGTAACGGGACGACGTTTCAAGGCGTGCGTGGTGGTATGAAGCTATTGTTCACCCGCCGCCCCGATGGCCATTACAACGCGCGGATTGTGTCGGTCTCGAACGACACGGTGCCGGCGGACTGGGTCGCGGAGGCGGACACCGCCCGGGCTGCGCTCGGCGCCTATGCGGGCGTGTACGAGAGCCCCGAGGCGGAGGCCACCATGCGCGTGGCGCTCGACTCGACCGGCGCGTTGGCGGTGACGCGCGTGTCGACGCCCGGGGGGCCGTGGCGCTTGCTGCCGATCTATCGCGATGGCTTCCGCATTCCGCCCGGCGTGCTCGTGTTTACGCGGGATGCGGCGGGAAAGGTCAACGGGTTCCGCTTCACGACGGGACGAGTGCGCAATTTGAAATTCGAGAAGCGATCGGAGTAGGGTTAAACGCCGTACGGCAGCCTCGCTCGTCCATCGGAGGGGATCGAGAAATGTGGTATGCAGCCCGCGACCTGTTTCGGAGTGCGCTCGGCGATTTGCGTCGATCCTGGAAGGTACTTGCGATCACCGATCTGGCATACAAGGCGATCGCGTTCGCGGTGCTCATGCCGGCGACGACGTTGGTCCTGTATTCGCTGCGGGCGGGGACGTCGCAGCGGGTGGTGGCGGATACAGACATCGCGATGTTCTTCCTCACCACTCCCGCGGGGCTGGTGACCCTGATCCTGGGCGGGTCCTTGATCGTCGCGATCACGGCCGTCGAGGCGTCCTGTTTGATGGCGGTGGCCGTTGGAAAGTCGCAGGGCGTCAGCCTCAACGGGCGCGGCGCATTGCGGTTCGGCGCGGTCAATGCGCTGAATGTCCTGCGTCTTTCCGGTCATATGGTGTTACGCCTCATGCTCGGCGGGCTGCCCTTCGCGCTCGCGGCGGGGCTCGTGTACATGCTGCTGCTGCGGGCCCACGACATCAACTACTACCTCGCGGAACACCCCCCGGAGTTCTGGATCGCGGCGTTCCTGATTGGCCTCATCGGGGTCGCGCTCGCGCTCCTGTTGGCCCGCACCGTCGCGCGCTGGGCGTTCGCCTGGCCGCTGGTGGTGTTCGAGCAGGTCCACCCGCGTCAGGCACTGGGTGAGAGTGCCAGGCGCGCGGTCGGTTCCTACGGGCTCATTCTCGCGTCGCTCGCCCTGTGGGCGGTCTCGGCGTTCGTTTTGACGAGCACGTTGACGTGGTTGATGCGATCGATCGGTCTCTGGGTCGCCCCGTCGGTGGCCGGTTCGCTCTCGCTGTTGTTGCTGTTCCTGAGCGTGTGGGTCCTCGTGGCCGCGGCGCTTGTGTTGGCAATCAACGTCGTGAACTTCTCGCTGTTTGCGCTGGTCCTCACACGTTTGTACCAGCGTCTTGCTCAACGCACGCCGGCGTCGCTCGCTCCGTACGCGGGTGAGGTGTGGGGGATCCGGCTGACAGGCCCCTCAGGCGTTGGCGTCCTGTCCCTCATCGTGCTCGGGATGGGGGGCGTCGCTGCACTGGCATTTCTCGCCACGCGCAATCAGGCGCCGGTCGTGGTCATCGCCCATCGAGGTTCATCGGCCGTCGCGCCGGAGAATACACTGGCGGCGTTTCGTCTCGCGGCTGAGCAGCGCACCGACCTGGTCGAGCTGGATGTACAGGAATCGTCCGACGGCCAGGTGCTCGTCGCGCATGACGCTGACCTGATGAAGGTCTCAGGCAATCCCGCGCACATTTGGAACACCGACGCCGCGACGCTCCGAGCGATCGACATCGGCAGCTACAGGGCCCCGCGCTATGGCGCCGAACGGGTGCCGACGCTCGCTGAGGCGCTCGCCGCGTGCAAAGGGCGCTGCAAGGTTCTGGTCGAGCTCAAATCGTACGGCCACAACCAGAACCTCGAAGAACGGGTGGTGCAGATCGTCGAAGCGGCCGGCATGGTGAACGAATGCGAGTTCATGTCAATGGATCACGATATGGCGCGCAAGCTGAAGCAGCTGCGTCCGTCATGGCGCGTGGGGTTTTTGGTCGCGAAAGGGATGGG
Organism: Gemmatimonadales bacterium; assembly: GCA_035710265.1. GTDB lineage: Bacteria > Gemmatimonadota > Gemmatimonadetes > Gemmatimonadales > GWC2-71-9 > 20CM-2-65-7. Next base: position 2,328 of record DASTDR010000539.1, read on the forward strand.
CGATCTGACGGAGTTGAACGGCGATTTCCTGGCCGTCGAGGCGAGTATGGCGTCCCGTCGCTTCATTCGTCGCGCCCATCGCGCCGGTCAGGACGTCTACATCTGGACGGTGAACGACGCTGCCTGGATGCTCGTGGGTCTCACGCGCGGCGTCGACGGACTCATTACCGATCATCCCGACCTCGCGCGACGGGTCATCACCGCTCGCGCCCGCATGAGCGAGCCACAGCGGTTGCTCGTGGCGATGCTCATTCGCTTCGGCGCCACCGCACAGGCCGTGCAAACGGAGGATGCGCTGCG
>DASTDR010000540.1:0-2107 GCA_035710265.1 Gemmatimonadales bacterium
GCAGTGGCGCAAGAACCGGCGCACCGTGATCCGCGGCGAAGATGTCGCGCTGCAGCGCACTGCGCGAGGTTTGCGGAGCGGCGTCTACATGGGGTGGGACGGCGACTCGCCGACGCGCTGCCTCGACGCCCTGGTACACGAAATCGACCCGGGCACGGTGACGACGATCCACCGCCATTCATGGGACGCGCAGCTCTTTGTCGTCAAAGGCTCCGGCTGGAGCGAGATCGACGGCCGTCGCTTCGAATGGAAGCCTTGGGACGCGATCCACATCCCGGCGTGGAGCTGGCACCGACACGGCAACGACGGCTCGAAGAGCGCCCGCTTCGTGAGCTATTCGTCCGAGCCGATGCTCTGGACGCTGGGTCTCTGCGTGCTCGAAGACCGAGGGCACGAGGATGTGCGCGACCTGCCCCCGCCGCCGGCTTCAAGCCCGGGTATTGACGGTGACGATCCATATTCCCGCCGAAGACGACGGATTTTTCAGGAAACCAAGAAACGACGTGGTGGCCGCGTCCATACGCCCTACGACGAGCAGGATCTGCTCGCCACGCCGCGCGGCACGCGCACCAAGTTCCTGGTCGACCGCGCCATCGGCAGCGAATCCTCGGGCATCACCCAGGTCATGATCCAGTTCGCGCCAGGCAAGACGCAGTCGCTGCACCGCCATCCCGGCGAAGCGTGGCTCTACGTTGTCGAAGGTTACGGCCACAGCTTCATGGGCACTGCTCCGGACCGCGGGCAGCACTACCGCTGGAAAAAAGGCGATCTCATCGTGGTCGACCATTTCCTGTGGCACCAGCACTTCAACGACGATCCCAAGGGGGAGGCTCGACTCGTGCGCGTCCACATGTTCGACTCGATCCTGGAAACCATGCGCGCGCTCACCGACCCGTTGGTGCTTTTCGAGGAGGCGGAGGATACGCTCCTCAGCATGCAGGAAATCTCGCAGGTCGAGTGGCCGGACGATCGACGGCCGGAAGGTTGAAGCGACCCCGCCGATGGCCGCGCCCGCCCCTGCTCTCCCGCCTGGCATCGTCTCGCTGCACACCTTACCGGCGGAACACCACGACAAGGACTGGGACGCGATCATCGTGCCAGCCGGGGTCAAGGAGCGGCTGCTCGCGCAGGCGCTGCTCACGCTCAAGCACGGGCGCAAGCTCGCCACCCTTGCGGGGCTGCCGCACGGGCTCATTGTGCTCGCCGGCCCCCCGGGCACCGGTAAGACGACGCTCGCACGCGGCCTCGCGCAGGTATCGGCGCTTGCGCTGGCGCGCGAAGGGGCGACCACGCTCTTGGAAATCAACCCGCACGCCTTCCCGAGCGACATGCTGGGCGAGAGCCAGCGCAACATCATGCGGCTTCTCACCGACACGATCCCGGAGATTGCGGCGCGGCGCCCGCATACCGTGGTTCTGATCGACGAGGTCGAGAGCTTCGCGGTGCGGCGCAGCACCGCCTCATTCGAGACCAACCCGGTCGACGTGCACCGCGCCACCGATGCGGTGATGCTCGGCATCGACGAGGTCGCGCGCAAGCTTCCCGCAGTGCTCTTCGTGACTACCACGAACTTCATCGACGCCATAGACGAGGCGTTCCTGTCGCGCGCCGACCTGGTGATGCATTTCGCGCTGCCCGATCCTGGGACGATCGCCCGCATCCTGCATGACTCGCTCGCGGAGCTCGCCGTACAATGGCCCGCGCTGAAACCGCTCCTGCAATCCGAGGATGAAATCAATGAGGTCGCGAGGCTCTGCGGAGGCTGGAGCGGGCGTCAGGTGCGCAAGCTCGTCCTCGCGGCGCTCGCCCAGCGCCTGGAGGTGGCGAAGGATCCGGCGCGCCTTACCTTCGAAGACCTGCGCGAGGCGGCGCGCAAGCGCGGCGGCGTCGAGTGGGTCGGGGCCGCCGGCCCGTCGTCCAAGGAGCTCTTTCCCGACGTCCCGAAGCATTTGATGCACGACCATCATCACTAGGAGGAGGCTCATGAGGCTGGTTTTGGGATTGATTGCCGCGCTCGCCGCGGCGCCGGCGCCCGCGCAGTACTACTCCGGCAAGACAGTCACCATCGTCGTCGGCTACAAGACCGGCGGCGGCTACGACGCCACCG
>DASTDR010000541.1:0-10102 GCA_035710265.1 Gemmatimonadales bacterium
GGCACGGCCCGACGTCACGGGAAAAATCGGCGCCGTGGGGTTCTGCTACGGGGGCGGCATGGTGAATTATCTCGCGACCCGTCTGGGCAGCGACCTCTCCGCCGGCGTGCCCTTCTACGGTTCAGCGCCGAACTTGGAGGACGTGCCGAAGATCAAGTGCCCGCTCCTGATCCAGTCGGCCGAGGTTGACGAGCGGATCAACGCGAGCTGGCCCGCGTTCGAGCAGGCCCTGCAGGCGGCGCACGTCTCCTATGAGCGTCATCTCTACCCCGGCACGCAGCACGGATTCAACAACGACACCACGCCGCGCTACGATGCCGCCGCCGCGAAACTGGCGTGGCAACGTACGATCGCGTTCTTCAACAAGCACGTGCGCTAACGCGGCGTTCGGCAGTTGACGTTGTGATCCCAGCGCCCCTGCTCATCGCCGGCGCTTCGCTGCTCGGCGCGCAAGACTCGACCGCGCGCTGGATCGCGCCTCCCGGCGTTCCCGGCGACCGCTTCACCGTGTTCCACGCGCGCCGGGCGTTCGATCTGCCGGCCGTCCCCGCGCGGTTTGTCGTGCAGGTCTCCGCCGACAATCGCTATCGTCTCTACGTCAACGGGACGCAGGTCTCCTCGGGCCCGCAGCGCTCCGATGTCGCGCACTGGCGCTACGAGACGCTCGACATCGCGCCGCAGCTGCGCGCCGGCCGCAACGTGATCGCCGCGCTGGTATGGAATTGGGGCGACGCGCGCCCGGTCGCGCAGCACAGCCACCGCACCGGCTTTCTCCTGCAGGGCGCCAGCGCGGTCGAGGCCGCGCAAGTGAACACCGGCAATGGCTGGCGTCTGCTGATCGACTCGGCGTTCGCGCCGGTCATCATCACGTCGGCGAGCATGGGCAATTACTACGCGGCCGCCCCGGGCGACTCGATCGACGGGGCGCGCTATCCATGGGGCTGGGAGCGTCCCGACTACGATGACGGATCCTGGCTGCTCGTCGCGCCGGCGACGCGCACCGCCACCGCGCCGCTGGCCGCATTCGACGGCTCCGACGGCGGCGCCATCGTGGGACGCGCGAAGCGACGTGCCATGCCGCCGGGCGAGTACGGCGAGCTCGCCGGATGGCAGCTCGAGCCCCGCTCGATCCCTCCTATGGAAGAAGGGACGCAGCGGCTCGCGCGCGTCCGCCGCGTGAGCGGCGTGACGACCGACGCCGCGTTCCTGCGCGGCACTGGTGATCTCCTGATTCCTGCGCGCGCGCGCGTCTCACTCTTGCTCGACCAGGGTCACACGACGAACGCCTATCCGGTGATCGAGACGAGCGGTGGTGTGGGCAGCAGCATTCGACTCACCTACGCCGAGGCGCTCGTGGATACCCTGGGGCGGAAGGGACACCGGGATTCGATCGCGGGCCGCACCGTGCGCGGCGTGCACGATGTGATCCTGCCCGGCGGCGGCACGCGGCATCGATTCCAGACGCTGTACTGGCGCTCGTTCCGATACATTCAGCTCGACGTCACCACCGCCGACGAGCCGCTGCGCGTGCACGACGTACACGGGATCTTCACGGCCTATCCCTTTGCCGAACGCGCACGCTTCGATAGTGACCTCCCCTGGCTTGCTGATATGTGGCGGATGAACTGGAATGGCGCCCGGATCGGTGCGTTCGAGACGTACATGGACACGCCGTACTGGGAGCAGCTCCAGTACGTGGGCGATACACGGATTCAGGGACTGATCTCGCTCTACGTCGCGGGCGACGATCGTTTGCTGCGCCAAGCGATCGAGCACTTCGACCTGTCTCGGATCCCGGAAGGGCTCACCACCAGCCGGTATCCCTCGGCACTCCCGCAGATCATCCCGCCCTTCTCGCTCGTGTACGTCGCCATGGTGCACGACTTCTTCATGCACCGCTCGGACGACGCCTTCGTGCTTGCGCGGCTGGCGGGCGTGCGGGGGATCCTCGACTGGTACGCGCGCCACGTCGATTCCACCGGCCTGCTCGGGCCGATGCCGCACTGGAATTACGTCGACTGGACCAGCCCCTGGCCGCGCGGCGTTCCGCCCGGGGCCGATCATGGCCATTCGGCGCCGATCAGCCTGCTGTACGTCTATGCCCTGGAGCGCGCCGCGGAGCTGGAGGAGGCCGTCGGGATGCGCGGAGCGGGCGCGGCGTATCGCGCGCGCGCGGCGGCGGTGCGGGACGCTGTTCGCAAGCGCGCCTGGGACGATGCCCGCGGCTTGTTTCGTGACGCGATCAACACCGCCGCGTTCAGCCAGCAGACGAATGTGCTCGCGATTCTCACCGCAGCCGCGCCACGGGATCAGCAGCGCGCGCTGATGCAACGGGTGCTCACCGATACGACGCTCACCCGCGCGTCGTACTACTTCGGCTTCTATCTGCTCGAGGCCCTCCGCGACGCGGGACTCGGGCATCGCTACATCGAGCAACTCGCACCCTGGCGCACGATGCTCGCGCTTGGACTCACCTCGGCACCGGAGAATCCGGAGCCCACCCGATCCGACACGCATGCGTGGGCGGCGCATCCGAACTATGGACTGCTCGCCACGGTGCTCGGCGTGCGTCCCGCAAGCCCGGGATTCCGTACGGTCAGTATTACGCCGGCGCTCGGTGAGCTACAGCGCGCGGAGGGACGCATCCCGCATCCGTCCGGGACGATCGAGGTGCGGCTCACGCGCCGCGGCGCGGGCGGTCTGCACGCCGAAGTGACGCTGCCAGCCGGGTTGTCCGGGGTCCTCGAGTGGCAGGGCCAGCGCAAACCGCTGCGCGCGGGCGCGCAGGTGGTGCAGTTCTGACACGCGCGTGAAGCGCTAGCTTTCGGTAATGCCCCGTTCCGTCCCTGAACTCCTCGCCCCCGCCGGAAGCCTCGACGCCGTTCGTGCCGCGCTCGGCAACGGCGCCGATGCGATCTACCTCGGCGTGGACAAGTTCAATGCCCGGGACGAGGGGGCGCAGCTGACCCTGGATGACCTGGAGCAGGCCTGCCGCCTGGCGCACGCGCAGGACGCCAGGATCTATCTGACGTTCAACATCCTGTTCAAACCGGCCGAGCTGCGCGACGCGCTGCAGCACCTCGGCGAGTGCATCGACCGCGGCATCGACGCCGCCATCGTGCAGGACCTCGGCGCCGTGCGGCTCATCCGCACGCTGTACCCCGATCTGGAGATCCACGGCTCGACCCAGATGACTGTGCACGACGAGCGCGGCGCCCGGGTGCTGCGCGACCTGGGATGCGACCGCGTCGTGCTCGCGCGCGAGAATACGCTGGACGACATCCGCACGATCCGGGACGCGGTCCCGGAGCTGGTGCTGGAGAGCTTCGTGCACGGCGCGCTGTGCATCGCGTACTCGGGACAGTGCTACATGTCCGGCATGATTTCGGAGCGCAGCGCCAACCGGGGATCGTGCGCCCAGTCGTGCCGCAAGGATTACGTGCTCGCCGATGCCGAGAGCGGCGCGGAGCTGGACCGCGGCTACCTGATCTCCGCCCGGGATCTCGGCGCGTGGGAGCATCTCGCCGACATCGCCGAGGCCGGCATCCATACGCTCAAGGTCGAAGGCCGCAAGAAGAAACCCGAATACGTCGCGACGGTGACTCACGGCTATCGCGAATTTCTCGACCGGCTGGCCGCGGGCGACACGCGTCCGCCCACTCCGGCCGAAGTCCAGCCGCTCGTGCAGATCTTCTCACGCGGTTTCACCGGCGGGATGTATGGCGGCCGCGCGGGGCGGGACTACGTGACCCGCACCCAGCCCGACAACCGCGGGGCGGTACTGGGCGAAGTGCTGGGACGCGAACGGGATGAGCTGATCGTTTCGGTCTCGCAACCGGTCCAGCGCGGCGACGGGCTCGGCTTCGAGCATCCCGATGGCCCCGGCAAAGGCAACCGCGGCTTCGCGGTCCGAAGCGTCCGGACTATCGGCCGGCAGCACGGGAAAGTCCGTCAGGCGATCCAACCGGCGGAGGATATCCCGGCCGGCTGGATCGTGGTGCGCTCCGCCGAAGCTGCACTGCTCGCCAGCGCGCGTGAGAGCTTTGCCGCGGTTCCCGCCACGGGAGCGCCCGAGCGCGTTCGCGTGAATGTCATGGCACAGGGTGCGGCCGGCGACCCGCTCACGCTCATCTGCCGCGCTGGCGCCGACACCGTGACCGTGAATAGCACGACTGCACTCGCGCCCGCGACCCGCCACGGTTTGGACGAAGCGCGGCTGCGCGCCCAGCTCGGCCGCCTCGGCGAGACCGCCTTTACGCTGGGCGAAGTCGATGTGTCCGGCCTCGCGCAGGACCTGTTCGTTCCGGTCAGTGTCCTCAACGATCTGCGGCGCCAGGCCGTGGGGGTCCTGAACGAACATCTGGAACGGGACCGGCGCGCCCGCCACGCGGAACGCGATCGCGCAATCGACGAGAGCGTAGCCAGCGTGGCGAAAACGGACCGTCCCGACTTCCCCGCCCCGCGGGGCAGGCTCGTAGCCGAAGTCTGGCGTCTCGAGGATGCGCGGCTCGCAGCAGAAGCGGGTGCGGACGAGATCTCGCTCGACGTGTTTCTCCGGCATCCGATGCCTCCCGTCGCGCGCGTCAGGCAGCTGGCGGCGGAGCTGTCGCAGCGGGGAATCACGCTCCGGCTCCGGACGCCCACCATCGTCCGGCCGGCCGACCGGAAGCACGTCGAGAAATGGCTCGCGCTCGGCACGCCGCTGGTGAGCGGGCACCTGGGAATGGTCGCGGAGCTGGCGACGCAGGGACGCGACGTGGTCGCGGATTACGCGGTCAACGTGTTCAACCAGCACAGCGCGGCCGAGGTGTTCCGGCTGGGCGCGCGTCGCATTGTGCTATCGGTCGAGCTGACCGGCGCCGAGATGGCGCAGGTGGCGGCGCCATGGCAGGCTCAAGGCTTCGAGGTGTTCGTGTACGGTCGCCCCGAGGGGATGACGCTCGAGCACTGCGTGTTGTCGGCGGCGTTCGACCGCGAGGTCGCCACGTGCCGGGACCTGTGCGTGCAGAAACATCCCAACGTCGAGCTCACCGATCCCGCAGGCTATGTCTTTCCGGTGGCCACCGATTATGCCTGCCGCAACCGCCTGCTGCATTCGCGCCCCGTGGACGGCTCGGCCTACCTGCCGGAGCTATGGCGCGCCGGTTTTCGGACCTATCGGCTGGTGTTCAACGTCCCCGGGGATCCCGTCGCGCGGGTTACGGCCGCGTATCGCGCGTCGCTCGATGCGCTGGCGGAGGGGCGCGCGCCCGATCCCGGGGCGGTGCGCGCGGTGACGGGTCGCGAGTACACGCGGGGCCATTTCGCCCGCGCGGTGTGACTCATGAGGAAGCCACTCGCGCTCGCCGCGGTACTGCGCGTTGGCGCCGGGTTGGCACTCGCGGCGTGCGGTGGCGACAAGCCGGGAGCGCAGCCGATCGAACAGGTCGAGGTTCCCCTCCCGCCCGCCGAATTCGAGACCGGGTTGCCGCCGTCGGTACGCGAGGCGGTGTTGCGGCCGTTTACCGGCGACGCTGACGAGCTGGTCAAGCGACGGGTCGTGCGGATCGGTGTGGCGTTCAATCGCACGTTCTACTTTGTGGACCGGGGTAAGCCACGCGGCATCGCGTACGAGTACGGCCAGCTCATGCAGGAACGGCTCAACCGGCACTACCGCACTGACAACAGCAACAAGATCCATGTGATCTGCCTGCCGCTGCCGCGCGAAATGCTGCTGCCGGCGCTCGTCGAAGGGAAGGTCGACCTGGTCGCGGCGCAGGTTCCCGTAACGCCCGAACTGCAACAACACGTCGTCTTCAGCAATCCCACACGGTTGGACGTGAAGCAGATCCTGGTCACGGCTCCCGGCGCGCCGGCGATCAGCTCCATCGAACAGCTGTCGGGTCAGGAAGTGTTTGCCCGCGAGTTCGGCGGCTACGCCCAGAGCGTGCGGGCGCTCAACGAGCGCTTCAAGGCCCAGGGACGGCCGGCGGCGGTGCTTCGGGAGCCACCGGCGAATCTGGAGGACGACGACCTGCTCGAGATGGTGAACGCCGGCCTGATCCCGGCGCTCGTCGTCGACGACTATCTCGCGATGTTCTGGAGGAAAGTATTCCGGCACCTCAGCGTGCACGACAGCATCGTCCTGCACGCCGGCGGGACGCTCGCGGTCGCCGTTCGCCAGAACAACCCGCAGCTACTCTCGGCGTTGAACACGTTCATGGGGCAGTACGGCCTGGGCACGGCTTTTGGAGACCGGGTCGAGCGACAATATCTCGTCAACGCGAGTTACGTGAAAAGCGCCGCGTCCGCGCAGGAGCGCAGGAAGTTTCTGGCCCTCGTGGGGTTGTTTCGGAAGTACAGCGACCGCTACAAAATGGATTTCTTGTTGATGGCCGCTCAGGGATATCAGGAGTCCGGGCTCAATCAGGAGGCCAGAAGCCCCGTCGGTGCCATCGGCGTCATGCAAATCATGCCCGAGACCGGCAGGATCCTGAAGGTCGGCGACATCACGAAAGTCGAGCCGAACATCCACGGCGGCGTCAAACACATGCGCTCACTGATGAACACGTTCTTCGAGAACGAACCGATGGACGACCTGAACAAAGGCCTGTTCACCTTCGCGGCATACAACGCGGGGGGCGGCCGCGTGCGCCAGTTACGGAAGGAAGCCGAGCAGCGTGGGCTCAACCCCAACATCTGGTTCGGGAATGTGGAGCAGATCGCGGCCGAGCGCATTGGGCGCGAGACCGTGACGTACGTCGCCAACATCTTCAAGTACTACGTGGCGTACCGGCTGGTCGTCGAGGAGACCGAGCGCCGGGCTGCGGCCCGGGCCGAGGTGCAGTAGCGACGCGCCTAATCGCCTGACACCGGCACGACCCCCTGAACGACATCCTCGTCGGGCTTCACCCGATCGTCGAGCGCCACATGATTGCGTTCCTTGCGCACGATCCGGGAAAACAGCGAAATCTTGCGGTCGCTCAGGAAGCGCCACAGCAGGCGGGTCCACGACTGATGCGCTGAGAGATTGTCGTACACTTCCGGCGCCGCCGAGCGAACCTCCGGCAACCGGTTCCACGGCACCGACGGGAAATCGTGATGCTCGTTGTGGTAGCCCACGTTGAATGCCAGCACGTTGAGCGGCCCGTAATAGCTGAACGTCTCCTGCTCGTTGTGCTCCGTCAGATAATGCCGCTGGATCCAGCGCGCGCCCAACGGATGCAGGCCAATCGAGAAGAACAACGACAGCGCGAAGTACACCAGCGCTTTGGGCCCGAGCACGAACCAGACGGCCACGTTGAACGCCACCTGCACGATCACGTTGACAGCGGTCCAGCGGTCCCAGAGCGCAACCTCTTTCACATGCAGCGGCCGCAGCGCCTGGAAGATCGGGAAGAACAGGAGCCACAGCGCCTTGCCGAAGATCGACCGCCCGATCAGCCGGGCCTCCCAGCGGAACGGGAGATCACCATCGAGCTCGTACACGCCCTGAAACGCATGATGCTTGAGATGATATTTGCAGAAAGACACGGCGCCCGGGAAAAACTGCGGCAGATTGGCGAGCAGCGCGGTCAGAATGTTCGGCACCTTGCGCTTGAACACCAGCTTGTGCGCGGTTTCATGGATCATCACGAACAGCGCGTGATCCGCGACCGCGCCGACCGTATACGCCGCCAGCACCACCACCCACCACGATTGCCCGGCGATGAGCCAGGCGACCAGAATCTGGACCGCCACGATGAGCGCGGTCCACCAAAACGTCGCCGTGTTGGTCCCGATCAGCTCACGAATTTCAGGGTGTCGTTGCAGGAGCTGCTTCGTCCGAGCGCGGTGCGGCTCCGGGTCTGTCGAGAACGCAAAATCATCGCGAAGTGTCTTCATAAGGAGTCCAAAGTGATGGAGGAGGCTCTCGAAATCTAGTGCTACGTTGCGGAGCGATTATGAAGACGCGACGAATCCCCTCGCCGGTGAGGGGGTCCTGTACGGAGTGTTCGGACAGCGCGAGATTCGAAGCGCCCCCCCAGGAGGTTGTCATGGTCGATCGTCGGGAGTTTCTCGGAGCCCTTGCGGCCGTCGCCGCGGGCGCGCGCGTGTGGCCGTGGCGCTCGGAGGTTTTTCAGATTTCACTCGCCGAGTGGTCGCTGCATAAGACCCTGTTCGCGGGCAAGCTCACCAACCTGGAGTTCCCGGTCGTCGCGCGAACCACCTACGGAATCGACGCGGTCGAGTACGTCAACCAGTTTTTCAAGGACAAGGCGGAGGACGCCACGTATTTGCGCGATTTGAAAAGCCGCGCCGACGCGAACGGCGTCAAGAGTCTCCTCATCATGTGCGACGGCGAGGGCGAGCTCGGCGATCCCGACCCGGCGGCCCGCACGCGGGCCGTCGAGAACCACTACCGGTGGGTCACCGCCGCGACGTCGCTCGGCTGCCATTCGATCCGGGTCAACGCGCAGTCACGCGGCAGTCCGGACGAGCAGCGGCGCCTCGCCGCCGACGGCCTGCGGCGGCTCACGGAGTTCGCGGCGCGCCACGAGCTCAACGTCATCGTCGAAAACCACGGTGGCCTCTCGTCCAACGGCGCGTGGCTCGCCGGTGTCATGAAGGCCGTGGATCACCCGCGCTGCGGCACACTCCCCGACTTCGGCAACTTCCAGGTCGCCGAGAACGACTGGTACGACCGCTACAAGGGCGTCGCCGAGCTGATGCCGTTCGCCAAAGCGGTGAGCGCCAAGTCACACGATTTCGACGCCGCCGGCAACGAGACGCGCACCGACTATCGGCGCATCATGCGGATCGTGCTCGATGCGGGATACCGCGGCTCCGTGGGGATCGAGTACGAAGGAGACCGGTTGTCAGAGGAGGACGGGATCAGAGCCACGAAAGGGCTGCTGGAGCGCGTCCGTACTGAGCTGACGCCGTCCTACACCCACTGAGTCGGCACCAAGGGTTGGGTACGCAGGCGCGTGTCTCGCTACGCGTGGGGCGCCCAGGCCGTCTCGCCCGGCGTATACGGCACGCACGGGTCGAACCGCGCCGGCGTCTCCCGGTAGCGCTGCGCCTGGGTCACACCAATCTCCGATGTGAAGTAGCCCAGCAGCGTGAGCTCCTTCATCAGGCGGAAGAAGTGCGGCGGCGCACCCTGGGCACGCGTGTCCATGTATGTCTTGGCCTCGCGATCGAGCTGCTCGAGCTTCGCAAGCCGTTGCGCCGCAGGCAACTCTACGAATCCCGCGAGCTGCTTCATCCCGTCGCGGAACACGCCCTGCTGCCGCTCGTCGTACGTATCGGTCACCATCAACGCCATGAACGCGCCGACGTGCGCGGCCTTCGCGCCCGGCGTCTTGGTCTCGGGCAGAATGGTGTCGGCCACTTCATCGAGCAGCGCGATGTCTTGGGCGGTAAACGCACCCACCTGCTGCCCGGGCCTCGCAGCGCGCGCGTGCGCGCGCTCGACCGCGCTGACGAGTCCGCTCCCGGCCAGGGCGACCCCGCCGAGCAGCATCGTGACCGTTTTGATCGCTTCGCGTCGATCCATCGTGGAAGCCATGAGAACCTCTAGAGATTCCGGCGCTTCAGCTCGTTCACGGCGAAATCCGCCGCGCGAGCCGTCAGCGCCATGTAGGTGAGCGAGGGGTTCACACACGATGCCGAAGTCATGCACGCACCGTCGGTCACGAATACGTTCGGCGCGTCCCACACCTGGTTACGCGGGTTGAGCACGGAAGTCTTGGGATCGCGTCCCATGCGTGCCGTGCCCATTTCGTGGATGCCCATCCCGGGCCAGTAGCCGGCGTCGTAGGTCCGCACATTCTTGACCCCCGCGGCCTCGAGCATCTCGGCCATGTCATTCATCATGTCCTTGCGCATCGCGTTCTCGTTCTCGCCGGTCGCGCAGTCGATCGCCAGGACCGGGAGGCCCCACTTGTCCTTTTTCGTCGGGTCGAGCGTGACGCGGTTGGCCGGATTCGGCAACATCTCCCCGAACGCGGTGCCGCCGATCGTCCAGGCGCCCGGCTGGGCGATGTCGTCCTTGAACGTCCCGCCCACGCCCAGCTCAGCAACGCCGCGCGACCAGCCCTGCCGGCTCGCGCCGCCCTGATAGCCGAAGCCGCGCAGG
>DASTDR010000542.1:0-10445 GCA_035710265.1 Gemmatimonadales bacterium
CGCAAGGAAGACCCGGAGACGCGGGCGTGCGCGGCCATGGCGCTGGGCAAGATTCGCACGCCGGCCGCGCGCGACGTTCTGCAGAAGGTCACGCAGGATAAGGAAGCCCTGGTCCGCAACGCCGTGAACCGCGCGCTGCGCGAAGTCGGGGGCGGGGGCGGGGGCGGGGGAGGGGGAGCCACGACATGACGGCGCCGGGCGGCAAACGGCCGTCGATGATGGAGACCGTCCAGACCACGGACGGTTTCCTCCGCCACGCGGGCCGCGATTTCCTGATCGTGCTGTACACGTCGTTCCGCTCGCTCAAGCTGTATCCGATCGAAAACGCGCAGGTGCAGAAGGCGCTCGACGATCTCGCCGCCACCACCAAACAGCTGCTCGACGTCGAGCGCGAGCTCGAGATCCGGCTCCAGGGTGAGTTCATCTTCGTGAACTCGACGCGGCTGCGACTCGATCTCGACAACTACGCGTCGTTCTCGCACATCCTGAACGTGCTGCGGCAGTGCGGCATCGGGGCCGTGCGCATCGACGAAGGCGTGGATCGCAAGCAACTCCAGATTTTCGTGTCGCTGCTCCTCTCGTACGCCGCCAAGGAAGCGAATCCCAACAAGCTGTTCGAGCTGTCCCAGAAGCTGGTGGACGGCGGCGTGTCGTTCATCTCCCTCGAGCCGCCGCTCGAGCAGGAAGAAGACGTCGAAGAAGAGGAACGGCAGAAGGAAGCCGCCAAGCGGACCTATGCACGGTCGGTCGCCGTCACCAAGGAAGTGATCAACTCGATCCGCATGGGACGCACCGCGAACGTCAAGAAGGTGAAGCGCGCGGTGCAGGCGATCGTGGACCAGGTGTTGAACAACGAGTCGTCCCTGGTCGGGTTGACCACGCTTCGGGACTACGACGAATACACGTTCACCCACTCCGTCAACGTCTGCATCTTCTCCGTGGCGCTGGGACGCAAGCTCGGTCTCACCAAGCTCCAACTGTACGACGTGGGCATGGCGGCGCTGTTCCACGACGTCGGGAAGTCGCGCGTGCCGCTCGAGGTCCTTAATAAGGAAGGCGGGCTCAGCGAGGAAGAGTGGCGCATCATGCAGGCCCATCCCTGGCTGGGCGTGCTCACGCTGTTCGGGCTGCGCGGCTACGGGGAGATTCCCTACCGCGGCATGGTCGTCGCGTACGAACATCACATGAAGATCGACCTGACGGGGTACCCGAAGTCGATTCGCCCGCGGTTGCTCTCGATCTACTCGAAAGTCATCGCCGTCGCCGACGGGTTCGATGCGGCGACCAGCCGGCGCATCTACCAAACCGTGCCGATTCAGCCGGACGCCGTGCTCAAAGAGATGTGGGAGAACCCGCGCCGCGGTTACGACCCGGTCGTCGTCAAGGCGTTCATCAATCTGATCGGCATCTATCCGGTCGGGACCTGCGTGATTCTCGACACGTACGAGGTCGCGCTCGTCCACAACGCGAGCCCGGACGTCGCCCACGTGCACCGGCCGGTCGTCCGGCTGGTGACGACGCCCGATGGCGCGCTCCTGAACCCGGGCACCGTCGTCGATCTCTCGCAGAAGGACGCGGACGGCAATTACCCGCGCACCATCGTCAAAGTCACCGACCCGGTCAAATACGGCATCAACGTCAGCGACTACTTTGTCTGATCGGCCCCCCCCCGGGGCCCACGCCATCGCCCAGCGGTGGCGCGCGCTCGGCACGACCCGGGCGCTGATTCCGTATCTCACCGCCGGATTCCCGACCTACGCCACGTCCCTGGATGCGCTGCGCCGCGTGGCCCGTGCCGGCGCCGATTTTGTGGAGATCGGCGTCCCGTTCTCCGATCCGCTCGCCGACGGCCCCACGATTCAGCGCACCACACAGGCGGCTCTGGAACAGGGGATGACCGTGGCGCGGGTGCTCGAGCTGGTGCGCGAAGCGGCGCTGGCCGTGCCGGTGATCATCATGACGTATCTGAACCCGGTGCTGTCGTACGGCATCGAGCGATTTGTGAAGGAGGCCCGGACCGCAGGCGTTGCCGGCGTGCTGCTCACCGATCTCCCGGCCGGGGCCGACCCGGCGCTGGAGCAGGCGGTCACGCGCGGCGGGCTCGACCTGATTCGCCTCATCGCGCCGACGACCGATGACCAACGACTGACCACCGCGCTCGACGGCACCACCGGTTTCGTCTATCTGATCTCGCGGCTTGGGGTGACCGGCGCGCGCGACGCCGTGCCGGCCGATCTCGAGTCGCAGGTGCGCCGCGTGCGGGCCGTAAGCCGCCTGCCGGTGGCGGTTGGTTTCGGCATCGGGACGCCGGCACAGGCAGCCGCCGCGACGCGGTTTGCCGACGGCGTCGTCGTGGGCAGCGCGTTGCTCGACGTGCTCGCGCAGGACGGTGCCGCGGCGATGGAGCGGCTCGCGCGCGATCTCGCCGGTGCCGTACACGGATGAGCATCAGCCGGTTCGTCGCGATTTACAGCCAGGCCCTGGCGTATGTCGGCACGGTCATTCTCGCGGCGGTGCTCGTCGCCGATCCCCGCTGGCTCGGCCAGCTCCCCGAGCTCGTAGTGTTGCTTGGCTGCGCAATCGCGCTGCGCGGTCTCGCCGTGCCGCTCAGCAAATACTCCTACCTGACGCAGACGGCGCTCGTCGGCGTGGCGGGCAGCCTGCTGGTCGGCATCCCCGCGACGGCGCTGGCGGTAACGGGCGCCACGCTCGTGACCGATGCGTTGTGGCAGCGGAAACCGCTGCGCGTGGCCTGGATCAATCTGGGACGCGAGGTCATTACCATCGTCGCTGCCTCTGGCGTCTATGCCGTGACCCTGTCCTGGCTCGGGATGCACGCCGCGCCGCTGGTCACGATCGAGCTGCTGCCGGCCCTCGCGGGCTATGCGCTCGCGTATTTCCTGTTCGGGCGCGTGCTGTTCTACTTCAGTCTCATCGTCCGCGCCAAGCTCGAACCGGCCGAACGGCTCATGATCGTCCGCTACGAAGTGATCGCCTATGCCGCCACGATGCTGGCGGCGACCATCTTCGTCAGCGCCGTAATCGCCTTTCGTCCGATCGCCTGGATCCTGGTTGGCCTCGTGCTCACCTTCCTCGGCCTGCTGCTCAAGCAAATCATCGAGGAAGCGATCTCGGCGGAGGAGCTCAACAAGATTCATGCGATGGAGGCGGTGATCGCGTCGAACGTCAGCCTCCGGGATTCGTTCGAGCGCATCGAGCGTCTGGCGAACCGGCTGGTCGACTGGGGCGATTTCCGCATTTATCGCTTGCACGAGGGGCGGATGACGCTGGCCCATCGCTCCGAACGCGGGCGACCCGCGCGCGGCGAGCCGTCACCGGATACCGTTGCGCTGCGGGCGAGCGTGGCGCAGACCGGCGACACCGCCGTCATCGACGATGTGACGCGCGACCAGCGCGTTGCCGATGCGCCGCTCGAAGTGCAGAGCCTCGTGATCGTGCCGCTCAAGTTCGGCGATCAGGTCATCGGGACGCTGGAGCTCGAGCATCACAAGAAGCAGTGTTACCGCCGCCAGGACATCCTGACGATTACCACCTTCGCCAACCAGCTCGCCACCGCGGTCCATATCACCGATTTGCGCCGCCCGTTGGTGGAGACGGTCGACCGCATGACCCGCCAGCTCGCGACGATCGCGCAGACCGCGGAGGCGCTGAAGGGCGCGGCCTCCGCCGTCGCCAGCGCGACCGGCGTCATCCGCGAGGGCGTGCGCCGCGAGGAGGGCGAAGTTTCGGGCGGACTCGAGGCGACCGAGAGTCTCGCGCAGGTCTCGCGGCGCGTGTCGGACGACGGCGCCGGAGCGGCACGCGCGTCCACGGCGGCGAGCGATGTGGCGAGCCGGAACCGCACGCAGATCCGCGAAGCGATCGAGCGCCTCGTCGCGCTCAAGGCGTTCGTGGGTGAAAGCTCCACCAAGGTCCAACAGCTCGGCCAGATGAGCCGGCGCATCACCGGGTTCATCGCGTCGATTCGCGAGCTCGCGGAGATGACGAATTTGCTCGCCCTGAACGCGGCGATCGAAGCAGCGCGCGCGGGGAAGCACGGCAAAGGCTTCGGCGTCGTCGCCGACGAGGTGCGCCGCCTGGCCGAGCAGAGCGCGAGCGCGGCAGCGGAGGCGGGCGAGCTGGTCCAGGACATCCACACCCAGGTCGGTGAAGTCGTCGAGCAGATGCGCCGCGGGCAGGTGAACGTCAGCGGTGTCGAGGAGCTCTCGGCCGCGGCGCTCGAGGCGCTGGATGCGATCGTCGCCGCCACGGCGGAAGCGACCGCGCATGCCGGACGGATCACCGCAGCCGCCGGGGAGCAGAGCCAGGCGTTTGCGCGCCTGCGCGAGCGGATCAATGCCGTGGCGAGCATTGCGGGACAGAACCGCGTCGAGGCAGACGACGTCGCCACGCGCGCCGTCCAGGCGGCCGAGGGGCTGACGGACCTCGAGCGCGCCACGCGCGATCTCGAGCAGGTCGCCACGATGCTGCGAGATCTCACCCGTGGATTCGCCAACGTCGCCTGAACGGGCCTATGTGGCGCTGGGCTCGAACATGGGCGATCGCCAGGCCCACCTCGCACATGCCCGTGCCCGCCTGAACGACCTGCCGGACACCCGGATCCTCGCCGTTTCACGGGTCGAGGAGACGGCTCCCCTCGGACCCGTTGCGCAACCGCCATATTTGAACCAAATGGTGCTGCTCGAGACGGGGCTCACGCCCACGGAGCTGCTGCGGCACTGCCGGACGATCGAGGCAGAGCGGGGCCGGGAGCGCCGGGAGCGGTGGGGGCCGCGGACGCTCGACCTCGACATCGTACGCTATGGAGCGCGCATCGTGCGGGAACCGGACCTGATGATTCCACACCCCGAGCTCGAGCATCGCGATTTCTGGCAGCGCGAAATCGCCGAGTTGGACGGCCGTGAGCATGGCTAACGTCACCACGCGCTCCTTGATCGAGATGAAGGAGAAGGGCGAGCGCATCGTCGCGCTCACCTGCTATGACGCGCTGTTCGCGCGGCTGCTCGACGCGAGCGGCGTCGACATCCTGCTGGTGGGCGACTCGCTCAATCAGGTGCTCGCCGGTTCCTCCTCGACGCTCTCGGCGACGCTGGAGCAAATGATTTACCACACGACCATGGTCCGGCGCGGCACCGAGCGCGCGCTCGTCGTGTGTGACATGCCGTTCCTCAGCTATCAGGTCTCGCCCGACGATGCGATCCGGAATTGCGGCCGCGCGCTGAAAGAGACCGGCTGCCATGCGGTCAAGATCGAGGGCGGGGAGTCCATGGCGAAAACGGTTCGGCGTCTGGTGGACATCGGGATTCCCGTGATGGGCCACATCGGCCTGACGCCGCAATCGGTGCACGCGCTGGGCGGGTACCGGGTGCAGGGCCGCGACGACGCGACGGCCGAGCGGCTCAAGACCGACGCGGCGGCGCTGCAGGATGCCGGCGCGTTCGCCGTGGTGCTCGAGCTCGTGCCCGCGCCGCTCGCGTCGCTCATCACCAAGGCGCTCACGATCCCGACGATCGGCATCGGAGCGGGGCCGGCGTGTGACGGTCAGGTGCTCGTGCTGCACGACATGCTCGGACTGAACGATCAGTTCTCGGCCAAGTTCGTCAAGAAGTACGCGGCGCTCGCCGAGGACGTGCGGGAAGCGGCCCGGGTCTTCGCCGCCGAGGTACGCGAGGGCCGCTATCCGGGCCCCGAGCACTCCTTCGGAAAATGATCAATGATCAATCCGTGAGCATTGATAATTGAGAATTGATTATTGATAATTGTTCATTCCAACGGGAGGGACGCCGTGTCGAAAACAGACGACGAGAAGATGGCCAAGCTGATCAAGAAAAACATGGCCAAGGCGGAGAAGCAGAAGCCCAAGGCGCGCAAACGCTACGACCCGACGCTGCCGCCGGACCAGACGGATGAAGACATCGAGCGCCGTGACTTCTTTTCGGAGATGAAGAAGCGCGAGTTCTAGTTGCGCGAGCTCACCACCATTTCCGAGATGCGCTCCTGGTCCCGGTCCGAGCGCTCTCGCCGTCACACCGTCGGTTTCGTCCCCACCATGGGATTCCTCCACGAAGGCCATCTGCGGCTCGTGGACCGCGCACGTGAGCTTGCCGAGCGCGTCGTCGTCAGCATCTTCGTCAATCCGCTCCAATTCGGCCCGCACGAGGACCTCGCGCGCTACCCGCGCGACCTCCCGCGCGATCGCTCGCTCGCCGAGGCGCGCGGCGTCGATTGTCTGTTCGTCCCCGACACCGCGGCGATGTATCCCAACGAGCTGCTGGCCCGCGTCGTCCCCGGGCCGGTGGCCGACAGCCTGGAGGGGATGGCGCGGCCCGGCCACTTCACGGGCGTACTGACCGTCGTCGCCAAGCTGTTTCACATCGTGGAGCCGGATGTCGCCGTGTTCGGCCGCAAGGATTTTCAGCAGGCGATGCTCGTCAAGCGGCTGGTGCAGGACCTCGATTTCTCCCTGACGATCGACGTCGCGCCCACGGTGCGCGAGCTGGACGGGCTCGCGCTGTCTTCCCGCAACAGCTACCTGAACCCCGACGAGCGGCGTTCCGCGCTGGTGCTGTCGCGCGCGCTGCGAACGCTCGAGCAAACCTGGCGCGCGGGGGAAGCCGAGCCCGCCAAGCTCCAGCGCGCCGGTCTCGAAGCGATGCATGTCCCGGGCGTCATTCCCGAGTACTGCGCGCTGGTGGATGAGACCCTGCAGCCTGTCACTCGCGTCACGGCGCGCACCGTGGCGGTCGTCGCGGCTCGCGTGGGCAAGACGCGGCTGCTCGACAATGTTGTGCTCGGTGAGGGGATCGGCGCGGACCCGCGAGTCACGCCATGAGCCTGCCCGCCTGGGCGGAGGTCACGCCGGCGCGCCGGGCGCACATCGAGCGCGTCGTGGCGCTGCTCGGCAGCTGGGCCGACATGATGGAAGTGACACCACGCGAGCGCGACCGGTGGGTACGAGCCGGCTGGCTGCACGACGCGCTGCGTGATGCGCCGCTGGGTGACGCCCGGGCACACGGCCCGGCCGCGGCCGATCGCGCGGCGGCCGACGGTGAGACCGACCGCGGCGTGCTCGACGCCGTGCGCTTTCACACCGTCGGCTCCCCCAAGTGGGATGATGTGGGACGCATGCTGTACCTGGCCGATTTCCTCGAACCGGGGCGCGACGTGGCGGATCGCGCCGAGCTTGCCCGCCGAGTTCCGGACGAGCGCGACGCGGTCCTGGAAGAAGTGGTGCGGCGCCGGATGGAGTGGATCATTCGCTCGGGATGGACGATGCCCGAGGCGACGGTTGCGTTCTGGAATCAGCTGGTCGGCCGGCAATGACCCGCATGGTGCTCGTTGCGGTGGTGTGTGCCGCCTGCGGACCGGGCGGCACACGCACGCCACGCATTCCTGGAGATCGAGCGCCCGGCATCACCGTGGAAGTGCTGAATGCGAGTGGCCGGGCCGGCGACGCGCGCAGCGGAACGCGGCTGCTGCGCCGTGAAGGCATCGACGTGGTCTACTTTGGAAACGCCGACTCAGGAACGCTCGATTCGACTCGGATCATCGTGCGCCGAGGCTCGGCCAAAGTCGGGCAGCAGGTGCGGGCGGCGCTGGGACTGGGCCGGGTCGAGATCGACCTCGACA
Source organism: Gemmatimonadales bacterium (assembly GCA_035710265.1). GTDB lineage: Bacteria > Gemmatimonadota > Gemmatimonadetes > Gemmatimonadales > GWC2-71-9 > 20CM-2-65-7. The sequence continues at coordinate 7,651 of DASTDR010000542.1, forward strand.
GCACGAAGCTACTCGATGTTAGCGTGCTCCTCGGCGCCGACTTTGCGCCCCCCCCGGGGCGCTCGAGCCTCGACTTCCACCCGTAACTGACCGCAGGCCGCGCTGATGTCCAGGCCGCGGCTGCGGCGCAGTACCGCCTCCACGCCACGCTCCTTGAGCCGGCGCTCGAACGCCAGCATCTGCGCGCGCGTGCTCGGGGTCAGATCCGGAGCACCCCCTGCATGCAGCGGCAGGAGATTCACGAGGGCCTCGAGCGGTTTCGCGAGCGCGGCCAGCTGATCGGCCGTCTCGAGCGAATCGTTCCTGCCGCCGATCAGCACGTACTCGAGCGTGACCCGGCGCCGGAACTGTTTGAGCGCGTTCATGAGCTCCGGCAGTGCGTACTTCTTTTCAATAGGCATCAGCTCGCGCCGTAGGGCCGGCGCCGGCGCATGAAGCGAGACCGCCAGCCGGAACTGCTCGGGCCGCTGCGCGAACTTTGCCAGGCTGGGCAGAATCCCGACCGTAGAAAGCGTGATGTGCCGGGCCCCGATGCCGAATCCCTCAGGCTTGTTCAGGACGGTCAGTGTCGTATCCACCGCATCCCAGTTGAGCAGCGGCTCGCCCATGCCCATGAACACGATATTGGTGGGCTTCAGACCGGGATCGCGCAGCACGATCTCTCGAATCTGGCCGGCGATTTCCGCTGTCGAGAGGTTGCGCCGGAATCCCATGCGGCCCGTGGCGCAGAACACACAGCCGAGCGCGCAACCCGCCTGAGACGAGATGCACAGCGTGCGCCGCTTGCCCTCGGGGATGAGCACCGACTCGATCGCTTCGCCGTCGCCCAGGTCCCACAAGAATTTCTCCGTGCCGTCGACGGACTGCTGATGTGTCTTGAGTGCCAGGCGACGGAGCGGGAAGGCTTCGTCGAGCGCAACCCGCAGTGGATCGGGGAGATCGGTGGCGTCCTTCCAGCTGGCGACGGGGCGCTGCCACAGCCGAGGCAAGACCTGGCGCAGGCGATACGCCGGCTCGCCTCGCTTCACCAGCCATTGCTCGAGTGCCGCCCGCGCGTCCTCCGGGGTAAGGCTGAGGAGGTCGCCGTTCATTTGAACCGTGCTTCCACTCCGACGCGATAGGCAGAGCCGAGCTCGTTGACCCCGGCGTCTCGCGCGACGGCGACCCGGTATTTCCCGATGTTCAGGCCGAGCCCCGCGACTGCACGCCACGAGCCATCGCTATAGCCGCCCTCGTGCGCGAACAGGAGATCGAACGTGACAATCTTCGAAAAGTCGGCGCCGACGCCCACCTGATGATCCGCGGTGAACCCGTGCGCGAATGAAATCCCGTAGCGGCCGCGAATCACGACACGGTCACCACGGTCCGACACCGGTCCCTGCCAGACCCGCGCTTCGACACCCGCATACACATCCTGCGCGGGATCGTCGGTGGAGAGGGACGAGAAGAAATGCGTCGCCGCCGCGATGCGAACCCTGTCACCAGCGAGCGACCGGCTCGCGCCGACGTCCACGGTCCAGCGATCGCCAGTGGATTGGTCGAGCCGCGTCTCGTGAAACGCGAGCGTCGCGCCGACATCCGTGCCGCCCAGCCGCTTCGCCCAATTCGCTCCGAACGCATGGGTGTACACCGGCACCGTGCTGCCCGTGGGATCGGGGCTGTCCGCAGTCGCGGTGATATCGCTGAGTCCGACGCGGCCGTAGAGGAGGCCCAGATGCCCGAGCTGGCCGGCTGGAATCCGCATCGTCGCGATCACACCGGTCGCGTCGATCGCTGACGGCGTCTGAATGGCCTCGAAGGCGAGCTGGAGACGGGCGCTATCCTGGGTTTGTGCCGGATTCCAGAGCGCCGCGGCGGCACCGAGAGCGAGGGCAGGCGGTGTCGCCAGGGTGGTGGCGGCGACGCGCCACAACGTCGTCCCGGTCGCATCCTGCGCCGCGACGGGTCCGACAACGAGCGCCGAGAGCCCAAACACCAGCACTCCAATGCGTTGCATGCCGAACGTTTACTCCGAGGCGTGGCGCCGTCAACTCAAGTCAACTATCTTCAACCGGTTACGGCACTTGGACACACTCCATTGCGACTCTCCGAACTGCTAACGCCCGACCGGATTCGGGTGCCTCTCCGGGCCCAAAGTAAGGAGGGCGTATTGCGGGAATTAGTGGAATTGCTCGTCGGAGGGAATGGGGCGGTGCCGGAGGTGCTGCAGGCCGTGCTCGAGCGGGAGCGGCAATTCCCGACGGGTATCGGCTACGGGGTCGCGGTCCCGCATGGGAAGACGCCGGCTCTGAGCAATCTGATCGCGGTGGCGGGGACGGCCCGTGTGCCCGTGCCCTATGAAACGGTGGACGGCGAGCCGGTGCGGCTGTTTTTCCTGCTGGCTGGTCCGGAATCGCAGGCCGGCGCCCACGTGAAGGCGCTGAGCAGGATCTCGCGGCTGGTGCGGCGTGAGCCGATCCGCGCGCGGCTGCTGGCGGCCGGGGACTCGGCCGAGTTTTACCGTATTCTGTGCGATGCAGAGATGGGAGGAGCATAAACGCTCGCGAAGGCGTGACTCGGACAACCCAACGAACCCATCGCTGCGGCGAGCTTCGCAAGGAGCACGTCGGGCAGCAGGTGAAATTGGGCGGCTGGGTCCACCGGCGCCGCGACCTCGGAGGGATCGTGTTCCTCGATCTGCGCGACCGCGCCGGGCTCGTGCAGGTCGCGGTGGGGCCGGGCTGGGCTTCATCCGAGGTGGTGACACGCGCGCAATCGGTCGGTCCGGAATCGGTGCTCCGCGTCGAGGGCGAGGT
>DASTDR010000543.1:0-3918 GCA_035710265.1 Gemmatimonadales bacterium
ACCCGTCTCGTTCTGCAGATTGGCCAGCTCGGCAGTCGCCATGTCCCGCATCGACGCCATCTCCCGGCGCATGGCCAGCTGCTTGGCACCCGCAAAGATCGGTACGTTGAAGCCAAGCATGAAGCTCACCATCGTCGGGAATTGGGGGCGTTGCTGAAACTGGACGCCGAGCGTGAAGTCGGGAAACAGCTCGCGCCGGGCGGCGGACAGGGAGGCGTCCGCGGCCGCGACCCGTTCGGCCCCCGCGACGAGCGCTGGGCGCTGCGCCAACGCCCCCGCGATGAGCGAGTCCGCCGGGGGGAGCTCGGTGCCATCCGCGTCGGGCAGCTCGAGAGCGGGAATCTGGCTCAGCGCCGATCGGCCCAGCAGGGAGTTGAGCCGGGCAGCCATCGCCACACGCTCCTGCCCCATCCGGGTGATCTCTTCGCCCATCCGTGCGACTTCGACCTGGGCGCGCAGCACGTCCTGCTGGACCGCCGAGCCGACGGCGTACATCGTGGTGCTCACGTCGAGGAAGCTCCGGAGCAGATCGCGCGTGCGTCCCATCACCTCGAGGGCACGGTCGGCATACGCGGTCTGGTAGTAGGCCATCCGGACCTGGGCCGCGAGCATGCGCTCCTGTTCGTCGGCATCGGCGCCGGCGGCCGCCGCTGTGTGGCGCGCCGCTCGCTTCGCGCCGCCGAGCTTGCCAGGCCAGGGCAGCATCTGCATCAGCTGCACCTGGTTCATGGTCATCGGGTCCATGGTGTTGCCGAAGTCCGACGCCATGCGATTCATCAGCCCGAATTGGAGCTGCGGGTCCGGCAGTGCGCCGGCGGGACCGATACGCTGGCCCGCTGCAGTAGCCGAGGCGCGCGCGGCCCGCAGCATCGGATTCGCGTCACGCGCGATCTGCAGAGCGTCCGCGAGGCGCAATGTATCCGATGCGCGCCCCTGCGCCGCGAGCCACAACATGATGAGAAGCGTCTTCATCTGATCCTCCAACGCGCTCGGGAGTCCCGGGCGATGTGAGCGTCGGCAGTCGTCGCCTGAGGCGACGAGGATCAGATCTGGTTGGGAGGCGGAGTGGGCGGACCCGTCCGGAAGAGATCACCGGAACGCGCACCGAGTCGCGCCGAGAATACGAGCAGATGGTCAGGCGTCACCAGCAGAGCCCGCCGAGCCGTGAGCGCCGGCGCCATGGCGACACACCCAAGCGCATCCATGCAAGGGCCGGCGCCGCCGTGGTCGCAGGTCGAATCGGAAGCCGCGACGGCAGCCGGCGCGGCCGTGCCCGCGTCGCCGGGGCAGCCGGGTTGCACGACGCCTCCCCGTGCGGGGACAGCAATCGAGATCAAAAAAGCAGCGAGCGCCAGGCTGGCGGAGAGTTGCTTGACCATCAGTGAAGACGCTACGCGCCCGGGCGGAAGGACATCCTGAAGACTCCGTGAAGGGTCCTTTAGAAACCGCCATGCGGACCTTCCGTACCCGCTAGCGCCGCGTCACTTTCAGTCGCGGTGAAAGTCCATCTCCTCGACGGCACCTACGAGCTGTTCCGACATTTCTACGCGATGCCCCGCCAGGCGGATACCGAGGGTCATGAGGTCGGCGCGATCATCGGCGTGCTTGGCTCGGTTCTGGGTATGCTGGAAGGCGGTGCGACGCACATCGGCGTCGCGACCGATCATGTCATCGAATCGTTTCGCAACGATCTCTGGCCCGGGTACAAGACCGGCGCGGGGATCGACCCCGAGCTCCTCACCCAGTTCCACCCCCTCGAGGAGGCGCTTAGCGCGATGGGCGTCAAAGTCTGGGCGATGGTGGAGTTCGAGGCGGACGACGCGCTCGCCGCAGCCGCCCGGCGGGCCGCCGAATCACCAGAGGTCGAGCAGGCGATCATTTGTACACCTGACAAAGATCTGAGCCAGTGTGTCGTCGGAGACCGGGTGGTACAACTCGACCGGCGCAAGCGGGAAACGCGCAACGAACAGGGCGTGGTCGCGCGGTTCGGGGTGCGTCCCGCATCGATTCCCGATTACCTCGCGCTCGTGGGCGATTCGGCGGATGGATTCCCCGGAATCGCAGGATGGGGTGAGAAGGCGTCCGGTGCGGTGCTGGGACGCTATCAGCATCTGGAGCGAATTCCGGCCACCGCCGCCACGTGGGACGTTCCGGTGCGCGGAGCGGCGCGGCTCTCCGCCGCGCTCGAGCAGAATCGTCCCCTCGCACTCCTGTTTCGAACCCTCGCCACGCTGCGAACGGATGTCCCCGTGTTCCAGAACCTGGAGGAGCTGGCCTGGCGCGGCCCCACGCCCGCGTTCGAGAAGGTCGCCGGACGTCTGGCCGTGCCAGGACTGTGGGATCGAGCGCGGCGCGCTGCGTCGCGCTAGTTAGTTCCCCGTTCCGCTCGAATTCAGCTCGCTCCGGAGGTGTTTCGCGTGCTCGAGATGGGCCGCGATCGCCGGCCGCACATCGACGAGCAGCTTCTTCAGCTCAGCATTGTCCGTCGTCGGCACAAGCAGCTTGTCGATCGCGTCGAGCACCGCCTGGTGGTAACCGACCTCGCGATCCATGTACGCTCGATCGAACGCCGCACCCTGCAGCGGCTCGAGTGTCTTCCGGGCCTCGGCGGCGCCGGTCTGGAGCGACTGGCTGACCGCGTTGTCGGCCGGGGTGACGCCGAGCTTGCCCGCCAGCGCGGCCGCCTGCCCGTTCACCGCGGTATGGTCGTTGATCATGGTCTGGGCGAATTGCCGCACCGCCGCTGCGCGCGTCCGAGCCAGCGCGAACTTCGCGAGCTCGATATCGACGGCATTGGCGGTAACGGCGACGTGAGCGACTTCAGGATCCGACAGATTGGGGGCCGCCGCCGGAGCGGGGTTCTGCGCCTGCATGGCTGCGAGGACCAGGGCCAACGGGACGAGCATTGCTACCTCCGATGTGAATGTCCTTCAGGACACTGCCGTGCCGAGCACACGCTTGAGCGTGTGAAACTGTAAGCCTAATACCACTTTGTCAAGTATTTTATGTGATTACTAGACAAACGAGCGTTCTAAGGCTATTCTGAGCCATGCCCCCCTGGTTCGCGCGACTGCTCGGAGAAACGCAGGCCCGCGTGCTCGGCCTCCTGCGCCGCTCGCACCAAACCATCACTGGCTTGGCCGACGCGCTCGGCCTGACCGACAACGCCGTGCGCATGCATATCGCCGCCCTGCACCGCGACGGCATCGTCGAGCAAGTGGGCACGCTCCGCGACACCGGGGGCAAACCGGCGCGGCTGTACGGACTCACCCGGGAAGGCGAGGAGCTGTTCCCCAAGGCGTATGCCCTGGTCCTCGGCAAACTCGTGGCGGAAATCGTCCGCACCCACGGTCGCGACCGAGCGGTCAAACTGTTACGCGCCGTCGGCGTCCAGGCAGCAGCCTCGGCGCCGCGGGGTACCAATCTCAAACGCCGCCTGGAAGCCGCGGCCCAGTTGTTTCGCGACCTCGGCTCGGATGCCGAGGTCGAGAAAACCGCCGAGGGTTGGCGCCTGCAGGCATACGGGTGCCCACTGTCGGCGGTGACCGCCGGCCACCCGGAACTCTGTGAGCTCGGCAAGGCGTTGGTCGAAGAAGTCGCAGGGGAGCCAGTCACCGAATGCTGCCAGCGCGGCGCGCATCCGCGCTGTGGATTTGAAATCGCGGGGACCAAGTGACGAGTTATCGCTATCTCATCGTGGGCGGCGGCATGACCGGTGACGCCGCAGCCAAAGCCATTCGCGAAGCCGATCCCACGGGCAGCATCGGGATCATCTCCTCGGAACACCATCCTCCTTATGCACGGCCGCCGCTCTCCAAAGCACTGTGGAAAGGCGAGTCGGAAGAGGGCATCTGGAAGCACACCGAGACGGCCGGCGTCGAGCTTCGTCTGGGCCGCCGCGTCACCGCACTCGATCCA
>DASTDR010000544.1:0-3165 GCA_035710265.1 Gemmatimonadales bacterium
CGGAGGGTGCCGAGCTCATCGCCGGGAGGATCCTCTTCGCGAGCGACCGGGAGGCGAAAACCCTTTTTGTTCATGGGGTTCCTCTGATAGGATGCCTATAAAACATGCCACGGACGGTCGCGGAAGAGGTAGACAGGGCGCGTCGGACATCACGCCGCTCGGTGGTTCGGGCCGTGGACACTCGCCCGACATTATCCGACGGGACGCACGCTACATGCAACACGCTTTCAATGCCTTCCGCGGCGCAGCCAAACCGGGCCAAGAACCGTGATTGTCGCCACTTCCCGCTTGGATATCGCCACCCACGAGGGCGCGTCGCTGTCGGACGTGACACTCGAAGTCAACGCCTTCGTCCGATCCAGCGGGGTCGTCAGCGGGCTGTGCATTTTGAGCACCGCGTCCGACGACTCGTGCCTCACGTTGACGGCCAGCCTCGACGACGACGTTGACGACCTACTGCGCTTGGCGCGCACACACCTCGCGGGGTCGGCGACTCGGGTAAGCGACGAGCCGGACGAATCGGGCGCCGCGGATCGGTCCGACCGCATCGACCTCGAAAGTGGCGGCTACTCCCCGGCGGGCGTCCTCGCGGACAGCGTTTCTCTTCCGGTTCGTGATGGCGCGATCAACCTCGGTACGTGGGAGGCCATCGTCCTGCTCGACGCCAAGGGGCCGGCCGTGCGCGCGATCGATGTGACGCTGATCGGCGCGTGACACGTCCTCTTGTACAACTTGAGACAATCAGCATAAATATCATATAGTAAGTAGCTTAGCTATACGCCTGATTAACAACTCTCCCGTCGAATCCGTAGCCATGACCCTCGCCTCCACGATTGCACCGTCTCGATTTACGAAGGGAATCATCGCGGGCGTTACCCTCTCGACCCTGTCGGTGGTCTTGCTCGCATTCGGCGTTGCCGTGCCGGCAGTGCTGCTACTGCCCCTTCGGGTGTTGACCTGGATCCATTTCATGTTCCTTCCGGGAATGGCACTGTACCTCCTGGTGGAGCGTGAGCGCCGGGACGTCGTGGATCTCCTCCTGGCGGCGCTGGTGCTCTCGCCAGTAATGCTCGTCGGTGTGGAGATGCTGGCGTTGGTCACCCACGCCGCCCCCCTGAGCATCGCGCTGTGGGTCGCCGTGACCGCCCTCGCGGCCCTCACGGCCTGTGTACGCCAAGCGGGGCCGGTCGCATTTCCGCCCCGCCGGGAGATTTCGCTGTTCCTCGTGCTCCTAGGCGCCACAGCGCTGCTCGTTGCCGTGCTGCCGCTCACGCGCGAGTGGTGGCGAATACGCTCCGATGCCTGGTTCCACGCCGCCGTCGTGATGCAGATCCGGGATTTTGGCGTCCCTCCGGAGGATCCGTACTTCGCCGGGGTGAGACTTCAGTATATGTGGGCGTATCATGCCATGGTCCTCTCGCTGGGCGACCTCCTTGACCTGGACTACTTCCGGGTCATGGTGTTCGTCAACTTGCATGCCCTCACCCTTCTTGCCGTGGCCGCATATCGTCTCGCCACGACCTTCCGCACGGAAACGGCACCGCGCATGACCGCCGTCGCCACGGTGCTCTTCGCGTTCAACGGCGCATTCTGGCTGTTTCTGCCCATCAAGGCCGCGAGAGCATTCATCGGCGATGTCAGAGGCCTTGATGAAATCGCGAGAGTGTTTACGTTGACTCCGCTCGACGTGCATTCCGCGTACGCGTTTCTGGGCATCTACCACAACCCGGGGTTCTTCCTCGACAAGTTCATGGTTGCGACGGCGTTTAGTATCGCGCTTTCCTTCATGTTGGCCGCCCTGTCGTCGGCGTGCGCCTATCTCTCCACATCCCGACCCGTGTCCCTGGTCTCCCTGTCCGGTTCCGTTGCGGGAGCGCTCCTCTTTCACACCTATGTGGGGTTGATTGCAATGGCTGCCATCGTGGGCGCCGCGGTCGCCATGTTTCTTTTCCGCTCCGCTGTTCGCGGTCATACGTTGCGCTCTTCGCTCTACCCCGCGTTGTGTGCCGCCGCGGGCGCCGCGGTGACTGCGCCGTTCCTCTTCGTTGTGACGCAGGACCGAGTGGGTAACGACGCAGCCCTGCTGAATGTCTCTCTGGACCGGACTCTGTCGATCGTCATTCCCTGTGCGCTGGTCCTCGTGCTCGCCTGGCGTGAACGCAAAATTCGAAATGACCCTTCTCCAGCGGCCCGATTCCTCGCTTTCAGCGCCCTCGCCACTCTCATCGCGTGCCTGGTGGTGAGCCTGCCCGGAGCCAACGACCTGGCCAAGCCGGCGTTCCCAGTGTTCCTGACGGTGGCCGTGGTGGCCGGTTTTGCGATCGCCGACCACTGCAAGTCGCGCACGGGGCGCTGGCGTCGTGCCGCGCCGGTGCTCTGGGTGGCCCTCTTTGCCGTCCCCTGCAATGCAATCGCGTTCGCGGGCTGCTTTGCGACGCAGGACGGCGTCGAAGTCACGAGCGAGGAAGTCGCAGTTGGTCGCTGGGTGCGGCAGGCCACCCCCCGAGACGCGGTGTTCATCGACGAGCCGGGGCGTGTGTTCCTCCTCGTCACCGGTCCGCGCCGCTACCTCTTTGGGTCCTGGCACTACGCGAGCCAGTGGCGCTATTCCAGGGCCGAAATGGCTCGCCGCCACCACGCGGTACGCGCCCTGTATGCCGATGCTCCCCTCGACTCGACGACACTTCGCGTGCTCACGGACGTGGCGGAGCCCCTCTACCTCATCGTGCGTCCCGAGCATCGCAGCGCAGGTGCCGGGCAATGGGCGAGTGAGGATCTTTTCCCGATCGTCTTCGACGACGGCACGATCCAGATGCGGGAGCTGAACCGTGACGCGTGCCGAGCCGCGATGAGTGGCGCGGCTTCCCCGCCCCCTCTCGAGGAGTTGATCCGTGCTTCGGGACTCTACTGAACGCTGCGTTTCGGGACATGGAGCCGGGCGCATCTCGCGGAGGCCGGTCCTTGTATAAGGGAAAGTCCGTCTCGGTCGTGATACCGGCTTACAACGTCGCGGCGCACATCGCCGACGTGGTGGCCGGGATTCCGCACTTCGTCGACAATATTTTCGTGGTGAATGACGCGTCGCGCGACGGCACGGCAGATGCCCTGGCCGCGGTCACTGAACCCCGCGTTCGCGTTATTACCTTGGAGAGAAATCAAGGCGTT
>DASTDR010000545.1:0-6705 GCA_035710265.1 Gemmatimonadales bacterium
CGGCGCTCGCCGTCGGGGCGGTGAACTTCGTCGCGAGCACACCCGCGCGCTGGTTCGCGCTCGGCGGCCTGCTGATCATGTTCGGCGTGCTCTGGGCGCAGCAGCTCGTGCGCGATCCGTTCGCTCTCGATCCCGCCATGACCGACTCGGCGGTCGAGCGCTTCCTGTTCATCGCGAATCCAATGACGGTGTTGATTCTGGCCAGCGCGTTGAACATTCCGTCACTCGAACGTGCTTCGGAGCTGCTCCCCACCGTGCTGTCGCTCCTGTATCTGGCGGCGGGGTGGCAGCGGCGGACCGCTTCGCTCCTGAGCATGGGGTTCGCGCTTGCCGCCCTCGCGACGGCGATCGCCTGGGCTACCTGGCTCGTTGCGATCGCGTGGACCGTGCTTGCGCTGGCCGCGCTGGCGGCCGAGCGGGAGGCGGGCAGGCCGGGTGGGCGTCAGGCCGCGACCGGGCTCATGACGCTGGCCGGCATCTGCTTGTTCACTGCCGCGTACTTCGACCGCCGCTATGGCGGGCCCGCGTTCACCGACACCTGGGCGCTGGCGCTGTATCTGTACATCGCCGGCACTGCGGTAGCGGGCCGCTGGTGGGGCCGCGAAACGCGGCGGCCACTCTGGAAGCAGGGTGACGCGGAATGGATGTGGATCCTGTGCGGCCTCGCCGTGTTTACCGGCGGGTCGATCGAGCTCAACCGCTACTTCGGTGCGATCGCACCGCTCGCGGGCGATCTCGCGCTCAGCGTCTGGTGGCTGCTCTACGCCGCGGGCGTCGTCTTCTTAGGATTCCGTCTGGATCGCAAGCAGGTGCGCTCGGCGGGGCTGGTGGTAGCGGGACTCGCGGGATTCAAAATCGTGTTCTACGACCTCTCGACCCTGAGCGCCCTGTACCGCGTGGGTTCGTTCTTCGCGCTGTCGATCATCGCGCTGGCCGTGGCCTACGCGTACAATCGAAAGGCTAAAGCTTCGGTAGCGTAATCCCTCGCTGCGCCCGGTCCACCTCCGTTCGCTGAAACGCGTGTGAGCTGCCCAATCGTGGGATCCGCCCAGACAGTCATTATGACGTCTTGAGCGCGTGCCGGGCTCCACAGAAAGGGTGGCCGGGTATGAGACCCCTGCGGTCTTATACCTACTTCTGGCGAAGGAGGACCAATGTCAATCAAGGATTGGGCAGTCGTGAGTGCAATGGTGGGTCTGGGGGCGTGCAGTGGCGATTCCGATCCCTTACACCCTCGACCACACTTTGATGTGAGCTCAAGCCCCTACAGCTTCAGCGTGTTAGGCGTGAGTTACGGTCCGCAGGGAGGCGAGTTCACTGAACCCGATAACTGCAGTCAAAACTCCTCTCCTCCCGACACGACTGCATGGGAACGTACGAAGCCTGACGGCTCGACAGAGACGATCATCGTTACCACCATGCCCTGGGGCCTTTCCGGCGCCGGCTGCAAGATTTTCGGGCCAAACGGTGGATACGACTCCTATGTCGGCGGCCAATTCGGGATCTGGGCGACGATTGACGGACTCACCCGCGGATTAGGCAACTTTTTTGCTGATCTTCGGCAAAAAGCCCAGGTTATCGACGTACCAAGTGACGCTTTGATCACTCTGGAGATCCAGCCGCTTTACGTAACGCACCCCGAGACGGGGAACTCACATCCATATGTCTTTTGGTATTGGCGTATCACCCGGGCTGATGGAAGTGTTTACTTGGATCCGAACCCGGTCATCGAGCGACCCGGAACATCGAGTGACATGATCTTCCAAGCGGAGTTGATCCACCCGCAGTACTACAACTGGAATCCCCCGTCGCCACCGCCGCCGCCGCCGCCACCACCGCCAGATGACTGCGACGATCCTGAGATGGGAGGCTGCGATCCGGGTGATCCACCGGTGTAATTGCCTCCGGGGCAACCAGCAAACCGTACCCTAGAAGACGCAGCCGACGCCACAGACGCAGCAGTGATTCTTTGGCTGCCAGCTCTTTGCTGGAAACCACTGCTGCGTCTGTGGCGTCGTCGTCTGGTAGCGGATTGCTTACAACTTCGGGAGGGTGATTCCCCGCTGCGCCTGGTATTTGCCCTTCTTGTCCTTGTAGCTCACTTCGCATTCGTCGCCCTCGTCCGCAGTGAAGAACAACACCTGTGCGATCCCCTCGTTCGCGTAGATCCGGGCGGGCAGCGGCGTGGTGTTGCTGATTTCGAGCGTCACGAATCCTTCCCACTCCGGCTCGAACGGCGTCACGTTTACGATGATGCCGCAGCGCGCGTAGGTGCTCTTGCCCAGGCAGATCGTCAGCACGTTGCGCGGGATGCGGAAATACTCGACCGACGTCGCGAGGGCGAACGAGTTGGGAGGCACAATACAGACGTCGCCGGTGAATTCGACGAACGATTTGGGGTCGAAGTGCTTCGGATCGACGACGGCGGAGAGGGCATTGGTGAAAATCTTGAATTCGGGCGCGACGCGCATGTCGTAGCCGTAGGATGACACGCCATAGGAGATCACGCCGTCGCGGACCTGCCGGGGAGCGAACGGTTCGATCATCCCGAATTCTTTGGACATCTTCGTAATCCAGCGATCGGATTTGATTGACATGGGGGCGCAATGTAATGGCGCCAACTTGACTTACGCCACACCGCCGATAGCTTCCATGCACCCTTAGTGAATTTTTTCACGAGCGCATGCAGCCCTACATCCCGTTCCTGATGTTGCTCGGTCTGGCCATCGTCATCGCCACGACGATGATTGTGGGGTCGCATTTCCTCGGCCCCCGGCGGCCCACGGACGTCAAGGAGCGGCCGTACGAAAGCGGCATGCCGCCCCTGGGCAGCGCGCACGAGCGGTTTTCAGTGAAGTTTTACCTCGTCGCTGTGCTGTTCATCCTCTTCGACATCGAGACTGTCTTTCTCATCCCGTGGGCCGTGATCTTTATGGGCAATGGCACGCTCACGACCGGCTTCTTACTGGTAGAGATGCTGGTGTTTCTCGTGATCCTGTTCGTAGGCTACATCTACGTCTGGAAGCGCGGGGCATTTCAATGGGATTGAGCGCATGAAACGAGTCGGAGAGGTACAAAGCTCGAACTACCTGCTCGCCAAGTTCCAGAATCTCGTGGACTGGGCGGTGAACTCCTCGCGCGCCAATTCCCTGTGGCCGATGCCGTTTGGGACCGCGTGCTGCGCGATCGAGTTCATGGCCACCGCGGCGAGCCGGTACGATTTCGCGCGCTTCGGCATGGAACGCCAGGCCTTCTCGCCGCGCCAGGCCGACGTGCTGATCTGCGCCGGCCGGCTCCCGTTCAAGCTCGCCCCGGTCATCCGCCGCATCTACGACCAGATGCCCCAGCCCAAATGGGTGATTTCGATGGGCGCGTGCGCGTCCACCGGCGGCGTGTTCGACAACTACGCGATGGTGCAGGGAATCGACACGATCGTCCCCGTGGACGTCTACGTGCCGGGGTGCCCGCCGCGTCCGGAAGGGCTCCTGTACGGGATCCTGCTCCTCCACAAGAAGATCAAGGGCGAGTCGCTGTTCGACGCCGTGCGGCGCCGGGACGAGCAACCGCTGGACGACAAGGGGTTGCGCCTTCCGCCCGAGACGATCGACGAGATCTCCGAGCCGTTCGGCAACTCCGTCCACCAATTCCGCTCGTCGTGACCAGTCCGGTACCGGGGGCGGTCCGCACCGCAGTGGCACGCGATGGGGAGACCATCGTCTACGTGGCGCGCGAGCGGCTGCTCGACGCGATGCGCTGGCTCAAAGAGACTCCGGACCAGTCCTACAACTACCTGGTGGACGTGACTGCGGTCGAATACCGCGACCGCGAGCGGCCGCTCGAGGTCGTGTACTTCCTGCGCTCGCTCGACCGCCGCGCCGACATCCGGATTAAGGTGGAGCTGAACCCCGCCGACGAGCTGGTCGTGGACTCCGTCTGCAGTCTGTGGCGTGGCGCCGATTGGCTGGAGCGGGAGGTGTTCGACATGTTCGGCATCACGTTCCGCGGCCATCCCGACCTGCGTCGGATTCTGATGTGGGAGACGTACGCCGAGGGCTATCCGCTCCGAAAGAGCTTTCCGCTGCGCGGCCGCTTCTCACGCGCGGAGCAAGTGCGCCAGGCGCTGAACGCCAATCCCGAAGCGCACTACTCAATGGAAGAGCTGTCGATTGCCGAGGCGGGCGGCGATATCCCCGAGGACATGCGCGATCGGCTGCGGCGCGGGGAGCGGGGCGTCATCCCCGATCCACCAAACCCATGAGCAAGCGCACCGTCGAGCTCGAGCTCGCCACGCCCGGCGTGGATGCCCAGGGCCGGGGGACGCGCGTGCCGCTGACGGCTACGGCCGAGGGCGAGCCCGATCTGGGCGAAGAGCACATGCTCGTCAACATGGGTCCCCAGCATCCGGCGACGCACGGCGTGCTGCGACTCGTCGTCGAGCTGGATGGAGAGACCGTGGTGCGCTGCATCCCGCACCTGGGCTACCTGCATTCGGGCTTTGAGAAGCTGGGCGAGTACCGGCACTACAATCAGATCATCCCGCTCACGGACCGGACCGACTACCTGTCGCCGATGTCGAACAACGTCGGCTTCGCGCTGGCGACCGAGAAGCTGATGGGGATAGAAATCACGCCGCGCTGTACGGTGCTGCGCGTGATCGCGTGCGAGATGAGCCGCATCATCTCGCACATGGTATGGCTGGGGACGACCTCGATCGACCTCGGCGCGTTCACGCCGTTCTTGTGGGCGTTCCAGCAGCGCGAGAAGATCTACGACCTGCAGGAGATGTGGACCGGCGCCCGGCTCACCACGAGCCTCACGCGTGTGGGCGGGCTGCTCGCCGACATTCCCGACGGATTCGTCGAGAAGCTGCGTGATTTCACCAAGACGTTTCCAAAGACGCTCGAGGAGATCGATCGCGTCCTGACGCGCAATGCCGTGTGGGCCGGACGGACGCAGGGCGTGGGCGTGCTGTCGGCCGAGGAAGCGATCAACCACTCGTTGTCCGGGCCGATGCTGCGCGCAAGCGGCGTCCCCTACGACGTCCGCAAGGACAAGCCGTACCTCGGCTACGAGACCTACGATTTCGACGTGATCGTGGGCGAGCACGGCGACGTGTTCGACCGCTATCTCGTGCGGCTCGAGGAGTGCCATCAGTCCAACCGCATTCTCGAGCAGGCGCTCGACCGGCTGCCCGACGGGCCGATCAACGTCGCCGATCCGCGCGTGATCCTGCCATCCAAGACCCGGGCGATGACCGACATGGAAGCGATGATCTTCCACTTCAAGCAGGTGATGGAAGGCGTGAAAGCGCCGGTGGGCGAAGCGTACGTCGGCATCGAGAACCCCAAGGGCGAGCTCGGCACCTACCTCGTCTCCGACGGCACCGCGAAGCCGGTGCGCTGGCGCATCCGGCCGCCGTCGTTCATCAACCTGTCGGCGCTGCCCCGGATGGCCGAAGGACACTTGTTGTCGGACCTGATCGCGATCAACGCGTCGGTGGACATCGTCATGGGTGAGGTCGATCGATGACTACGCCGCGGGATGCCGCTCCGACCCACGGTAGCAATCACGGCGAAGACTACCAGCCGGTGTTCGTGGGCAAGGTGCAGGACGAGCTGCACACCGTGCTGCAGCGCTACCCGAACAAGCAGGCCGCGCTGTTGCCGGCGTTGTGGATCGCGCAGCGCGAGCACGGCTGGATCTCCGACCGCATCATGGCCGAAGTGGCCGAGGTGCTCGGCCTGACGCCCGCATACGTCAAAGGGGTCGTGACGTTTTACACGATGTATCACCAGCATCCCGTCGGCAAAAACTTCGTGCAGGTCTGCACGACGTCGCCGTGCAACGTCTGCGGTGCCGAGGGCGTGGTGAAGGCATTCCTCGAGCAGACGGGCGCGGGCGACGCGGGCGCGACGAGCCCCGACGGCAAGTGGACGATCATCGAAGTCGAGTGCCTGGGCGCCTGCGGCTTCGCGACGCCCGTGCTGATAAACGATGACTTCATCGAGAATGTGACGCCTCAGAAGGTTCCGGACCTGGTGAGGAAGTACCGGTGAGCAACGTGCGGCGCATCGGCGTGCGGCGTGGAGCGCCGCAATTCACGTTCGCGCGCCGCGAACCTGTCCTTGCTGCGCCGCACGCGTCACGCCGCGCGAGGGGCATCTAATGGGCTTCCCGCATAAACCGCATCCCAAGGAGACAGTCGTCCTCTCGCAGTATTTCGGGGACGCCGACGCGCGCACATACAGGGGCTGGGTGAAACGCGGCGGGTACGAGGCACTCACGCAGGCCCTGAAGATGGATCCCACCGCGGTCACTGACGTGGTGAAAGAGTCGGGACTGCGCGGCCGTGGCGGCGCCGGATTCCCGACCGGGCTCAAGTGGTCGTTCATGCCGAAAGAAAAGAAGAAACCGCACTACTTGTGCGTCAACGCCGACGAATCCGAGCCGGGCACGTTCAAGGACCGCGAGATCATGCGCTGGACGCCGCACGCCCTGCTCGAGGGCACGGCCATTGCCGCGCACGCGATCCGCGCGGAAATCGCCTACATCTACATCCGAGGCGAGTTCACCGAGCCGTGGACGATCATGGCGAGCGCGCTCGAGGAAGCCAACGCGGCCGGTGTGTTCGGCAGCATCAAGGTCTACCTGCATCGGGGCGCGGGCGCGTACATCTGCGGCGAAGAAACCGCGCTGATGAACTCG
>DASTDR010000546.1:0-4347 GCA_035710265.1 Gemmatimonadales bacterium
AATCCGACCTGGCTGGGATATTCGACCGGCAGGTGGGAGGGCGACGCGCTCGTTGTCGAAACGAGAGGCTTCAACGGCAAGACGTGGCTGGATCAGATGGGGCGGCCGACGACCGAAGCGCTACACGTCACCGAGAGATTCTCGCGAAAAGACTTCGGGCGCATGCAGATTCAGGTGACGATCGACGACCCCAAGGCGTACACGCGTCCGTGGACGGTCACCCAGGAGGTCCGGCTCCTGACGAGCGGCGAGCTCCTGGAATTCATCTGCAACGAGAACAACCGGGACCTGGAGCACCTTCCTACTCATAGGAAGTAGGGCTCCGGGCTTCAGGCTTACTGCCCCCTGCCCCCTGTCCCCTGCCCCCTACTTCTTGTTCGGCTTCCAGTTCAGGAGCAGCGTGATCGGCGATGTGGCTGTTCCCTCGACGATGGTGTTGATCAGGAATCGCCCGTCGGACGAGACGTCGTACTGTGGTCTCGAGTAGGCCTGCTGCGCGCCGCCGGGAGTGCGCGTCTGAAACAATGCTTTCGGCGTTCCAGCCTCGATTGCTCCGTTCACGACCGTGATGGTCACGGCCATCAGCTTTCCATCGAGGGCGATGTAGTACAGCTCCTTCCCGTCGTGACTCCAGCGCGGTTGAATTCCGCCACCCGATGACACCTGCCATTGATTGTCGGATGCCGGAAACGGGCGCACGAAGATCTGGTGCTGCCCCGGCTCGTTGGACACGTACGCGACGAAGCGTCCATTTGGCGAGAACTGACCGCGGTGTTCCTCGGAATTCGTCTTCAGAAAGACCGTCCGTTTTCTGTCACCGTCCAACGGAAGCACCCACAGGTTTCGCAACGTGACGGGATCTTCCTCGTTGTAGAGCAGGAATCGACCGTCCGGCGACCAGTCGTCCACGTTCTTGTTGTAGGGCGATTCCCACAGGAGTTCATCGCCGCCGCCTCCGCTCACGTGCTTCCGGTACAGATCCGCGACACCCTTGCGTTCGGATACGAACGCCAGCAGGTTTCCGTCGGGCGACCACACCGGATACCGTTCGATGGCGGCGTCGAACGTACGTCGAACCCTGCGCGCACCGTCCATGAGAAACACGTCCGAGTTGCCCTCGACGGTTCGACTCGCGGCCACCTGGCGACCATCGGGCGAGAGCTCGGGGGTCTGGAGCATTTCGTCACGAGCGTCGAATGTGGCGACCGGTCCGGATCGATCGAACCACGTCAGTTGTGTTTGCACGCTGGCACCGGCCCGATACGCGATCACGCCCGATCGCGACGCGGAAAAGGCTCCGAAGGCGCTAATCGTCAACGAGTACCCACCGGTGCCGGTGACCACGGAGTCGACTATTGGGACGGGCTCACCGCCGAGCACTTTCCTTGACGGGTCCCACCGTTGCGCCATCAGCGTTCCCTGTCGCACGTACAACAACCAGTGAGCTTCGGGCGCCTGGCGTGTCACCAACGCGAACGGAGGTCCGTCAGCGGCAGTGAGGCGTCTGATACCTGGCGCATCGAGCGAGCCAAGGTGGATTCCCTGGGTCTCGTTGGTTCCTCGCGCGAAGAAGATGAAGTCCCGCCCTCCGGGCAGGAATAACGGGAACGAATGGCTGAGGTGACGGGGTCGATCGAGCGTGGTTTCTGCGACGGCCTCGCCCCCGTTGGCCGGCACGCGGAGGAGTGAGGTCGTACCCGTTGACGCGAACAGAATCATGTCGTCGGCGCTCCAGGCCCCGCCAAACCCCGGCGCGGCGTTCGCCAGCGTTCGCGGCATCCCGCCGCTGACGTCGACCCGTTTCAAATTGCCACTCGCGAAGAACCCGATCGACCGGCTGTCGGGCGACCAGAAGGGCAAGGTCGCTCCTTCCGTGCCGGGCAGCGCCCGCGCCGTCTCCTGATCGATCGACCGCACCCAGAGCCTGGAGTTGCCGTCCGATTCACCGACAAAGGCAAGAAACCGGCCGTCGGGGGACAACGCGAACGACGCCGGGTCGGATGTCGCGGGTGTGACGATGTCCACGCGCATCTCGGGGCCGTCCGCAGGAGTGCGGCCACGCGCCGCGAGGAACAGCGCGGCAGCGGCGACCGATACGGCGACCAGGACTCCAATGACCCACCCAATACGCTCACGTACCCCGAGTACACCTCGCGCCATCGAGGCGTGGCCGTCGGCAGTATCTCGCTCGTTCGAGGCCTCGTCGAGCTCGAGACGCGCGTCGGCGATGTCCGACAGCCGCCGTTTGCGGTCCTTCTCGAGACTCCGGCGCAGCAATCGGCTGACGGCAACCGGCGTTGCCTTCGGCAGCGCGCTCCAATCGGGTTGTTTCGTCAGCACGAAGGCGAGCGTGTCGGAGACGTCGTCTCCTTCGAATGGACGCCTCCCGGTGAGCATTTCGTAGAGCACGCAGCCAAAGGCCCAGATGTCGCTGCGCTTGTCGGCAGCGCGTCCCTTCGCCTGCTCCGGGCTCATATACGCCGCCGTCCCCAGGATCATCCCCGCCATCGTCATGGCCGGCGTCGTAATGGTCGGCGACGCTGAGAGATCGGTCTGAGCTCCCAGCCCTGAGGCCTGAGCCCTGGGCCCTGGGGCCTCCGTGAGTTTGGCGAGCCCGAAGTCCAGCACTTTCACCACGTCGTCCGCCCGCAGCTTGATGTTGGCTGGCTTCAGATCGCGATGGACGATCCCGTGTTCGTGCGCCGCGTCGAGGGCATCGGCGATCTGGCGTGCGATCGGCAATGCTTCTTCGAGGGGGATCGGTCCCAAGGCAAGGCGGTCGGCCAGCGTTGGCCCCTCCACCAGCTCGAGCACCAGCGCGCTTCGAGATTCCTCGAATCCGTAGATGGCGGCAATGTTCGGGTGGTTCAGCGAGGCGAGGACCTGGGCTTCGCGCTGGAACCGGGCGAGCCGATCGGACTCGAGGGCGAACTGTTCTGGCAGAACTTTGAGGGCGACCTCGCGATTCAACTTCGTATCGCGGGCCCGGTAAACCTCGCCCATTCCGCCGGCGCCGAGCGCTCCAACGATTTCGTACGGACCGAATCGCGTGCCCGGACTCAGGGCCACGGCCGCGATTCTACTGCAGGGCTTGGCCGGACGTGCCGCAATCGGCGAAGACCTGACGGACAGACGTCGTGACAGAGGCACGGGTTTTCTGGGAGCCGGTCGACAACCGTCTCGTGGGCCATATCGCCGCCGGCATCGGGTCCGACAACTCTACGACTCGCGACATGTGGGTCCACGTCATCGGCGCGGGGGGCGTTCGATGCCATGGTCAAGGCTCAATCCTTGACACAGTCCTTGACGGAATGCCACCATCGACTCGTGGCGAAGGTCACGGGCAAGTATCAGATCACCCTCCCCAGGGCCGTTGTCGATCGATGCGGGATCCGCGTCGGCGACGAGCTCGAGTTGCGCCCGATCGGCCGCTCGATCCAGATCGAGCCACGAGCGCCCGTCGACGCGAAACGTCTTCGCCGCGAGAGATTGATGCACTTCGACCTGGCAACGAAGCGACAGCGGGACCGCCGGCCGGCGGCCTCGCGCGCGCCTGTGCGGTCACGCGGCTGGACACGCGACGAGCTGTACCTTCGTGGCCGCACTCGTTGACACGAACGTCCTCGTCTACCGGTTCGATTCGCGTTTCCCGGCGAAACAGGCACGCGCGACCGAGCTCCTTCGGGCAGGGATCGAGGATGAATCCATTCGCGTGCCGCATCAGGCCCTCGTCGAGTTCGTCGCCGCGACGACGAAGCCCGTCGTCAGAAACGGCTCGTCGATTCTGTCCGTCGAGGACGCACGGCGCGAAGTGGAAGATATGCTCGTCCAGTTCGAGGTGCTCTATCCGGACGAAGAGGTCGTGAGAATCGCTGTTCGGGGCGCCGCCACGTACGGGCTCTCGTGGTTCGATGCGCATCTGTGGGCCTATGCGGAGCGATTTGGACTGGACACCCTCTGGTCGGAGGACTTCGAGCACGGCCGACTCTACGGACGCGTTCGGACGAAGGATCCGTTCGCCAGGTGACCGCAGGCAGAACGTATTAGAACAGCTTGACCTCGACCAGCGTGCCCGCGTCAACGCTCTCGACGTCGGCCGCGATCTCGATGTAGCCGTCGGCCTGCGACATGCTCGTGATGTCGCCCGATGCTTTGAACGCCGGCATCGCGACGCCGTGTTCGACGCGCACGCTGTAGAACTGATGACGGCCCGGCGCCGACCGCACGCGCGCGCCGAGCGGCAGCGTGAGCGAGCGGACGATCTGCTCCGGCAGCCGGGCGATGCGGCGGAGCGCCGGGGCGAGCAGGATGTATGCGTTCGAGAGGCACGAGGTCGGATACCCGGGC
>DASTDR010000547.1:0-9212 GCA_035710265.1 Gemmatimonadales bacterium
AACGCCACCGCCTGCGGGCTCATGTCGTCTTCGGGATCGTCCCCTTCGTCGCCCGTGACATCGGCAACGGGCTCGAGCGGTGGACGCAGGATCGGCAGCAGGACGAAGTAAATCGCTCCCGTCGCCACCAGGATTCCAGCAACCAGCTCGAAGACTTGGAGAATGGGGTCTAGCCGTTGAGGCGGTCGAGCTCGTCACGCAGCCGCTGGAGCTCCGCCGGTGTGGCATCGGGAGTTGGGAGCTGGGAGCCGGGAGCCGGGACCGTCGCCGCCTGCGCTTGCCGTGTCCAACGGCGGAGCACCACGACCAGGAACACCGCCGCCACGATGATCGCGAGCGACGGCACGAAATAGCCCGCGAGATTGAAGCCGCGCCGGGGCGGCGCCATCAGCACCGCCTCGCCGTATTCCGCGATGAAGGCGTCGATGATCTGCTGATCGGTCTTTCCCTGCTCCGCGAGCTTGACGACTTCCTTGTGCAATTCGGGACTGTACGTGCAGGTGAAGTCCGTGGTACGACAGGTATAGATGTCGAGGCCGCAGCCGCAGCTGCATTTGAGCCGTTTCTCGATCGCTTGAATCGCCGCGTCGTTGTCGGCCGCCGTGGTAACCTCCCGGGGGCGTCCGGCGCGGCTCGGATCGTAGACGCGTCCCGAACTGTCTGACTGTTGGCCGGTCTGACCGACGGACAGCACCATCATTCCCAGGGCACCGAAGAACTCGCGACGCTCGGGATTGGACAGCCCGTCCGCCCGTCCGCCCGTCCGCCCGTCAATCACCGGCCGGCTCCAGCTTCACCGCGTAGCCACCTTGGGCCCGAGGCCCGCTCGCCTTCACGGCGATCGCGCCACCGCCGGGCCACAGCACGATCAGTCCGCCCAGCACCAGGACGAACCCGCCGAACCACACCCACCAGACCAGCGGGTTGATCGTGAACCGGAACACGGCCTGTTCAGTGCCGTTCACGAGCCCGGCGAGGACGACGTAGAGATCGACCCGGAGCCCGCTCATGATGCCGACTTCCGTCGACGGCTCGAAGGTGGGCCGGCCGATGGCGTCGACGTGCTGGCGTTTCTCGGTGCGCATGCGCCCGATCTGCTTCCCGTCGCGCCGCACGTCGATCAGCGCCGCGGTCACCTCGCGGTTGAGCGCGTTGTACTGGGAGATGCCAAGGTGCGTGAAGGCGTACACGCGTCCATCCGGACCGGTGAGCGTTGCGGTCTCGCCCGGCTTCAGGGTGGCCTGGGTCTCTTTCTTGAACGCCATGCCCGCGAACGCCCCGAACAGCAGCACGATCGCGACGTGCACGATGTAGCCGCCATAGCGGCGCCGATTCCGCGACAGCAGCCGCGCGAGCGCGAGCGGCAGGGGCTCGTTGTACTGCCGATGGCGCGCGCGCGCGCCCCGGGCGAATTCCTGCACGACGGTCCCGAGCACGAATCCACCGATCGCGAACGTCAGCAATGCGCCGGTGTCGCGCATCCCGGCCACCAGCAGGATCAAGAGCACGAACACACCCGTCGTGGCCGGCACGGCGAACTGGCGCTGCACGTTCGAGATCGACGCGCGACGCCACGCGATCAGCGGACCGATGCCGGTGAGCAGGAGCAGGGCGAGCCCGAGCGGGATGTTCACCTGATTGAAGAAGGGCGGGCCGACGGTGATCTTGGTCCCGCGAATCGCCTCGGACAGAATCGGGAACAAGGTGCCCCACAGCACCGAGAACGCGAGGCCGATGAACAACAGATTGTTGAACAGAAAGCTCGCCTCGCGGCTCACGGTCGATTCGAGCCGCGCCTCGGCCTCGAGCAGCGGAAGCCGCGTCGTGTACAGGACGGCGCTCGCCACGGTAATCAGGATCAGAAACACCAGGAAGAAGTAGCCGACGTTGGATTGCGTGAACGAATGCACGCTGGCGATCACGCCCGAACGTGTGATGAACGTCCCGAAGATCGACAGCACGAAGGCACCGAGGATCAGCGCGAGATTCCATTTTTTCAGCATGCCGCGCTTCTCCTGGACCATCACGGAATGCAGGAATGCGGTCAGGACGAGCCACGGCAGCAGCGCGGCGTTCTCGACCGGGTCCCAGGCCCAGTAACCGCCCCAGCCCAGCTCCACGTAGGCCCACCACATCCCGATCAGCAGGCCGATACTCAGAAACAGCCACGACACGATCGTCCATTTCCGCACCGCAACGAGCCATTCCGCGTCCAGCTTCTTCAGCAGCAACGCAGCGATCGCGAACGCAAACGGAATCGTGATCGAGATGTAGCCGAGGTACAGCATCGGCGGGTGGAACACCATCCCGGGATTCTGGAGCTGCGGGTTCATCCCCCGGCCGTCGAGCGGCGTGAACGGCAGCCGCTGGAACGGGTTGGCCGAGAACAGCATCACGCTCACGAAAAACGTCGCGACCAGGCAGGTGACGGCGGCAACGTACGGGAGATACATGCGATGCCGGCGCCCGGTGAGGATCTGCGTCAGCGCGCCGAAAATGCTGAGCACCGCGGCCCAGAACAGCAGGCTGCCCTCCTGCCCGGAGTAGATCGCGGACCAGAGATAGAAGGTCGGCAGATTTCGGCTGGTGCGGGCCTCGACGTAGGCGACGCCGAAATCGTGGCGGAAGATGGCGACTTCCAGCGCGATCACCGCGAGCAGCAGCGCGACACAGAGCGCAAACGTCGCGTGGCGCGCGCTCTGCTGCAGGTCGAAGCGCCGCTGCGCGCCGCCAACGAAACCCGTAATCGCTCCCCACAGGCCCACGAGGAACGCGAGCCAGAGCGAGAGATGGCCGAGCAGCGTCATTTAGGCTTTGGGTACCGCTTCGTAGCGCGACCCGCACTTCGCGAGCACATCGGTCGCGCGAATGGTGCCGTCCTTCTGGAGCCGGCCTTCGACCACGACTTCGACCGAGTCGGTGAACGTATCGGGGGCGAGGCCGCGGAACTCGACAGGATAGCTGACGGTGCCGTCGGTGATCTGAAAGCGGAGCGTCTGCGTCGCGGGCTCTTTCTGGACGCTGCCGGGCACGACCCGCGCTCCGATCTTCATGCCGAGATCGTAAAAGGAGGGGTCAGTTGACACGCGTTGCGCCAGCTCGCTCGGCGTGAGGAAATACTGCCCAGTCTGCTTGATGCCCGACGCCATCAGGTAGCCGACGGCGCCCACGATCAAGACAGCACCCAGCGCGAACTTCGTCCCGGCTTTCATGCTCGAATTATATCACTCCTTTTGCCCTGCTGTAGCATCCCTTGGGGAACCCGTTACGGTTGCAGCACCTTCATGATCGAAACGGCGGCTGGACGATCCCTCGATCGGTGATGAAACCCGTGACGAGTGCCGCGGGCGTCACGTCAAAGGCGGGATTGAGTACCGCCATCCCCCTGGGGGCGATGGGCCGGCCGGCGACCACAGTCACCTCTGCGGGCGCGCGTTGCTCGATGGGAATCAGATCGCCGCCAGCCAAGGTCGGATCGACGGTCGACCAGGGCGCCGCGCAGTAGAACGGCACGGCGTGATGACGTGCCAGGACGGCGAGTCCATACGTCCCGATCTTGTTGGCAAAGTCGCCGTTCGCGCAGATCCGGTCGGCACCGACCAGCACCACGTCGACATGCTGCTGCTGCATGAGCGAGGCCGCCATCCCGTCGGTAATCAGCGTACAAGAGACGCCGGCCTGCATCAGCTCCCACGCGGTCAGCCGCGATCCCTGCAGCAGCGGCCTCGTTTCGTCGACGTAGACGTGCACGCGGCGGCCCTGCTCGTGGGCGAGATAGACCGGCGCGAGCGCCGTCCCGATGCCGCCCGTCGCCAACGCGCCGGTATTGCAGTGGGTGAGAACGTTGGCGCCGTCCTCGAGCACGCTGAGGCCACATTCCCCGATGCGCCGGCACATCGCCGCGTCCTCATCCCAGATCGCATTCGCCTCGGCGCGGAGCCGCTGCCACAGGCTCTCGCTATCGCCCGGGGTAGACTCCGCGACACGAATCATGCGGTCCAGGGCCCAGCGCAGATTCACCGCGGTCGGGCGCGCGCTTCCCAGCACGCCGGCGATCTGTTTTGCGCGCGGCAGGAACTCGGCGCGGCCGGCGCCGCGCTGGTCACGGGTGGCGGCCACCAATCCCATCGCAGCCGCAATGCCGATGAGGGGAGCGCCGCGGACCTGGAGAGTCCGGATTGCCTCCGCGACGGCGTCCGCCGTTTCGAGATCGAGCGTGATGATGGATTCCGGCAGAGCACGCTGATCGATGATGCGAACCGCACCAGTAGGGGACCATGAGATTGCCTGGATTGCCACGAACGTGAAACTAAGGCGGGGACCTGCAAAGACTAGACGCATAGACGCACAGCGGTGAACAGGACTGCAGGCATCAGGACTATCCTGTTGACTCAAAACTCAACCCCGCTGTGCGTCTGTGCGTCTAGCTTTTGCCTGTCCTGGGTTTAGGATTGTCGCCATGACCTACCAGACCCTGCTGTTCGACGTCCGCGACGGTATCGCTTTCGTCACCATCAACCGTCCCGACAAGCTCAACGCCCTCAACGATCAAGTCATGCTCGAGCTCGGCTCTGCCGTCGATCGCATCACCGTCGAGCCCGAAATCAAGGGCGCGATTCTGACCGGCTCGGGCCCCAAGGCGTTCGTCGCCGGCGCCGATATCGGCGACTTGTCGCGGCAGGGTCCGTTCGACGGCAAAGCGCGGGCGCAGCGCGGACAGGGAGTCCTGCGGCGGCTCGAGACGTGCGGCAAGCCCGTGATCGCGGCCATCAACGGCTTCGCGCTCGGCGGCGGCTGCGAGCTCGCCATGGCCTGCCACATTCGCATCGCCAGCGAGAACGCGATGTTCGGCCAGCCGGAGGTGAAGCTCGGCATCGCGCCGGGGTACGGCGGCACGCAGCGGCTGCCACGCCTCGTTGGTAAAGGGATCGCCATGCAGCTGATCCTGACCGGCGAGATGATCGATGCGCAGGAGGCGTATCGGATCGGGCTCGTCAACAAAGTCGTGCCCCCCCCCGAATTGCTCGCCGAATCCGAGAAGATGCTGCGGGGTATCCTCGCGATGGGTCCGCTCGCGGTTCGGCTTTCGATGGAGGCCGTGGACCAGGGACTGGAGATGACGCTGGATGAAGGGCTGCTGCTCGAAGCGAACCACTTTGGCCTCTTGGCCGCTACGCAAGACATGAAGGAAGGGTTGACCGCATTCCTCGAAAAGCGCTCCGCCAAATTCCAGGGACGCTGAGCCTCCTGCTCGCGGCGGCGTGTCTCGGTGAACGGGACCGGCCCGGCCCGCCGATCCTCGCGCTGACGATCGATGACCCGCTGGTGGTGTCGAGCCGCCTCGACACCGTCGCCGGTGACATTCGCGTCGACGACGCGGACGGCATCGATTCAGTCTGGGTCACGCTGGAGTCCCTCGAGCAAGGGCAGAATGGCGGGTTCAATCGGGTATTCACCTGGCACTACCGGTTCACGGTCCAGGGTTTCCAGCCCGACCAGCAAATCCCGCTGACTTTCCGTGCCCGCGATGTGGCCGGTTTTGAGGTGCGGCGCGACACGTACGTGGTGGTCATACCGTAACTTCCGCGATTGCCTTAACTGTTGACCTGACAAGGACTTCCGTGTATTTTGAGGGCTGTGACTGACCGCTCTTCCCGCCCCCCCAAAAGCCGTCCCGTGGCAGTGTCCGAGGCGCTCGAGGGCTACCTGAAACGGGCTGGGTTAGCGCGTCGCGTGGGCCAGGCGCAGATCATTCCCGACTGGCCGCGTCTGGTGGGTCCACACATCGCCGCAGTCGCCACTCCCGAGAGCATCACCCCTGACGGCGTGCTGTTCGTGCGCGTCGCGACGAGCTCATGGATGAATGAGCTACAGTTCAAGACCAGCGAAATCATCGCGAAGGTAAACGCGGGACGCGGTCCCGGCCGGATCACGACGATTCGTTTCTTCCATCGTTAGGAACGTGATGCCCAAGAAGAAACCCGCCGCACCCAAAGAGACCAAGGAAAAAGGCAACGGTGGATACCAAGCCGACTCGATTCAAGTCCTCAAGGGACTCGAAGCCGTTCGGCGCCGGCCGGCGATGTACATCGGATCGGTCTCAGCTCGTGGCCTCCACCACCTTGTCTACGAAGTCGTCGACAACTCGGTGGACGAGGCACTCGCCGGCTATTGCACCAACATCGCCGTCACGATTCACGCCGATAACGCCGTCACCGTCATCGACAACGGGCGCGGCATTCCCGTCGATCTGCACAAGACCGAGAAAAAACCGGGGGTCGAAGTCGCGCTCACCGTGCTGCACGCGGGCGGCAAGTTCGACAAGAGCAGCTACAAGGTTTCGGGCGGCCTGCACGGCGTCGGTGTCTCGGTGGTGAACGCGCTGTCCGAGAAGATGGAAGTGTGGGTCGATCGCGACGGCAAGCGCCACCACATGTCGTTCGAGCGCGGCGACACGAAGAAGAAGCTCGAGGTGGTCGGGAAGGCCAAGGGCACGGGGACCACGGTCTGGTTCAAGCCCGACGCGGACATCTTCACCGAGACGCGCTTCGACTACGCGACGATCGCCAACCGGCTGCGCGAGCTCGCGTTCCTGAACAAAGGTCTCACGATCGTCCTGAAAGACGAGCGGAAAGGCAGCACCAAGGAAGAGACCTTCTACTACAAGGGCGGTCTCGCGGAATTCGTGAAGTGGATCCTGGGCAACCGCAAGCCGCTGCATCCCAAGCCGATCACGTTCGAGGCGAGCAAGGAGGATGTGGAGGTCGAGGGCGCCGTGCAGTACGACGACCAGTACAGCGAGAACACATTCACCTTCGTGAACAACATCAACACGCACGAAGGCGGCACGCACCTCACCGGCTTCAAGGCGGCGCTCACCCGCACGATCAACGAATGGGCGAAACAGGATGGCGCGCTCAAGAAAGAGGAGTTCACCCTCTCCGGCGATGACGTGCGCGAGGGCCTGAACTGCGTCCTGAGCGTCAAGGTCA
The DNA here is from genome assembly GCA_035710265.1 of Gemmatimonadales bacterium. GTDB lineage: Bacteria > Gemmatimonadota > Gemmatimonadetes > Gemmatimonadales > GWC2-71-9 > 20CM-2-65-7. Next base: position 6,993 of record DASTDR010000547.1, read on the forward strand.
AGGCGCCGCAGTTCGAAGGCCAGACCAAGACGAAACTCGGCAATTCCGAAATCGAAGGCATCGTCAAGACGGTCGTGAACGAGGCCCTGGGCCAGTTCTTCGACAAGAACCCGAGCGTGGCGCGTTCGATCATCGCGAAAGCGGTGAGCGCGGCGCGCGCCCGCGAGGCCGCGCGCAAGGCGCGCGAGCTGGTGCGCAAGAAAAGCGGGCTCGACGCCGGACTGCTGCCGGGCAAGCTCGCCGACTGCTCGCTCACCGATCCCAAGCTCTGCGAGATCTATCTCGTCGAGGGTGATTCCGCCGGCGGCTCCGCCAAGATGGGGCGCGACCGCAGCTATCAGGCGATCCTGCCGCTGCGCGGCAAGATTCTCAACGTCCAGAAGGCGCGCATCGACAAGATTTTGTCAAACGAAGAAATCCGGACGATGATCACGGCGATCGGCACCGGCGTCGGCGACGACTTCAAGGTCGACGAGGCGCGCTATCACAAGATCATCATCATGACGGACGCCGACGTGGACGGTGCCCACATTCGGACGCTGCTGCTCACGTTCTTCTATAAGGAGATGAAGCAGCTGATCGATGCCGGGTACATCTACATCGCCCAGCCGCCGCTGTACCGCGTCTCGAAGGGGAAGGAAGAGTTCTATGCCTACGACGAAAAGGAGCGCGATACCTACGTCAAGCGTCTGACCAACGGCTCCGAGAGCAAAGCCTCGATCAGCGTCAGCCGCTACAAGGGTCTGGGCGAAATGAACCCGGACCAGCTGCGCGACACCACGATGGACCCGGCCAAGCGCACGCTGCTCAAAGTGACCATGGAGGACGCCCTCGAGGCCTCGCAGCTGTTCGAGACGCTGATGGGCGATGAAGTCGAGCCGCGCCGCAAGTTCATCGAAGAGAACGCGAAGTTCGTCAAGAATTTGGACGTGTGATGGGGACGCTCGTCGTCATCGCGGCACTGCTGGTCGCGCTGGCGTGGTTCTTCTGGCCCAGCCGATCGGGCGCCGGCGTGGTGCGCAAAGAACGGCCCGATGTGGACGAGATCGAGCTCGAGCGGGCCGAGCGCGAAGTGCAGGAGGCGCCGAACGAGGAGACCGTGCGCGATTGGGGTCCTGGCACCGGCCAGAAACCGCTCCCCTAGGCCCGTCAACCGGTGGCGACTGTCCACATTTGCGGATCGACCGTCCAAAAAACGACTATCGGTTGTGCATCAAAGGACCTCGGGGGTCTTCCGTTGGTCTCACGATCGCCGTCGAAGCGTGTCCGGGCAGCGCCGCCCGAGTCATCGGTGACGTCGTAGCAGCTCGGATGTGCTCCGTTCCTCACCAGGGGAACATTGTTCCACCGCAGACCGCCTTCGAATCACCGTACACGTCTTTCGTTCGACGATCGGACGCCTTCGCGCGACGTTCGATCGACGCCGAAGCCGGTCCGACACTCGCCGTTTTGCAATCGATCCAGTTCGCGTTGTCCGGCATGTCCTCCGTGTAGGACACACGGCGCGATAATTCTCGGCGGCTCAAGCACAAATCCTGTGGAACAATTTTTGAGAATCCTCCGTGTGCGTCGGGGCGCGGCATGTGGACCGTGCCGGACTGCAGGATTCCTCGTCAGGAGGGTTGTATGAACAAGGTGTTGCGCAGGCGGCTAGAAATGGCCGAGCGGGTCCGGGACTTTCTGAGGGCCCATCAGACGGATGGTGTTGGGCAAGGCCTCGGGCTAGCGAAGCTCGAGGAGCTGCTCGTGCGGGCGCAGGCACTCGCGGCGCAGCAGCGGGTCGGGGTGGCGATGTCGCGGCGGGCCACCAAGCAGCGGAACGAAGTCCGGCGCGTGCTTCAGGGAAAGATCCTGAAGTACATGCGCGTGGTCGGACGCGTCGCCGCGAAGCAGAATGGCGAACTGGCGAATCAGTTTCCGCTGCCGGCCGCCAACTCCACGACCGAGGCGTTGCTCACCGCGGCGCGGGCGACGCTGGAGAGGGCGACGGCACAGAAGGATGTGCTGCTCGCGCTCGGGATGTCGCAGAAGGTGCTGGACGAGCTGGCCGCCGCGTTGGGCGAGTTCGACAAGACGCTGGAAGCGACGCGCGCGGGCCGGCGCGATCATGTCGGTGCGAGCGCGGATCTCGAAGCGCTTGGTCTCGAGATCGCCGAGCAGGTGACGTTGCTCGACGGTGTCGTGCAGTATCGGTTCGGTGATGATGCCGAGCTGATGGGC
>DASTDR010000548.1:0-9469 GCA_035710265.1 Gemmatimonadales bacterium
GTCAGGACCCGACGCTTCGTTCGATTGCCGACAAGGTGGAGCGCGCCGAGCGACTTACGCGTGCCGACGGCCTCACGCTCTTTGCGTCGGCCGATTTGCTCACGATCGGCCGGCTCGCGAACCTCGCGAACAGACGCAAGAACGGCGACCGCGTCTATTTCGCCGCCAATCAACACATCAATCCGACCAACGTCTGCATCCTGCGCAACACCTGCGTGTTCTGCTCCTTCGCCCGCATGCCAAAGGAAGACGGCAACTACACGCGCAGTCTTGACGAGGTATTCGCGGAAGCGGACGCGGCGCGCGACAATCCCACACGCGAGTTCCACATCGTGGGCGGGCTGCATCCCAAGCTGAAGCTGTCGTACTACACGGACATGTTTCGCGGCCTGAAACAGCGGCATCCCCAGGTGATGATAAAGGCCCTTACTGCTGTCGAGGTCGCACATCTAGCGCGGATCGAGGGGATCGAGGTCGTCGAGGTTCTGAAAGCGATGAAGGAAGCCGGGGTCGACTCGCTCCCCGGCGGCGGTGCCGAGGTGTTCTCACCGGCCGCACGCGCGACCATCGCCGACCGCAAGCTCTCGGGCGACGAATGGCTCGCCGTGCACCGCGCAGCGCACCGGCTCGGCATCCCGTCGAATTGCACGATGTTGTACGGGCACGTCGAAACGCACGAGGACCGGGTCGATCACCTGCTGGCGCTGCGCGCGCTCCAGGATGAGACGGGCGGATTCCTCACCTACATCCCGCTGGCGTACCATCCCGATCACAACGAGCTGGGCGAGACACTCGGCCGGACCGGCACCGCCACGACGGGCTTCGACGACCTCAAGAACATCGCGGTCGGCCGGCTGCTCCTCGATAACATTCCGCACGTGAAGACGCACTGGCCGATGGTCACGCCGTTCATCTCGCAGGTCGCGCTCACCTTCGGGTGCGACGACCTCGAGGGCACCGTCGTGTTCGAGCGCGTCTATCATGAAGCGGGCGCCCCCACGCCGATGTGGCTGTCGTACGACGAGATCGTGACCCTGATTCGCGGGGCGGGGAAGGAGCCGGTCGAGCGCGACTCGCTGTATCAGACGGTACGCACGTTCGAGGGATACGAGCCGACGCCGGCTGCTGCACCGGTGCGTCCGGAAGGGCCGGCGCCCCAGGGCAATCTGTTCCAGATCTCCAAGCGGAAACGCGAACTGGCGACCGCCGTGGATGGTGCCGAATGAAAATCGGGCGCATCGGCTACATCAACTGCGCTCCGATCTATGGGGCCATCGATCGCGGCATCGTGCCGCTGCCAGCTGGCGGTGAGCTGGTCACCGGAACGCCCGCCGAGCTCAATGATTTGCTCGTGGCCGGAGAGCTCGACCTCAGCGTGATCAGCGCGATCGAATACGCGCGGCATGCGCGCGATCTCGTCCTGCTCTCCGATCTGGCAATTTCCTGTGACGGCCCGGTGCGTTCGGTGGCCTTGTTCAGTAAGCAGGCGGTGGGGCGGTTAGGCGGTCAGACGATCCTGCTGAGCGCTTCATCTCGCACCTCCATCGCGCTCCTCGAGCTGTTGTGCCGCGACGTGTGGAAGATCAAACCCAAGTTCGCGGAAGCACGCGCAGAGGCTCAGGATCTCGCAGCGCTCGCTTCGCTCCCTCATGAAGCGGTGCTCGTGATCGGCGATGCCGCACTGAAACTCGCCGCTGCCGGCACCTATCCGCATCGCTACGATCTGGGCGAGGAATGGAAAAACTGGACGGGCAAACCGTTCGTTTTCGCCGTTTGGGCCGCTCGCCGCTCGGCTGACCCCGCTGCGGTGCAGCGGGGATACCAAACCCTGCTGCACTCGCGCGCCTGGGGACTCGCGCACCTGGACGAGCTGGCCGCCGACACCGCCCGAATCACGGGTATCTCGGTTACCGCCTGTCGCGAGTATCTGAGCGGATTGGATTACGCGTTTACGGACCGGCACCGCGCCGCACTCAATGACTTCCTCCGGCGCGCCGGGGCGCCGCAGTACATCCAGGTGGCCTGATGGTCGATCGCGCGAGTCCTGAGTTCAAGAACTTCCTCGAGTTGTACGAGCAAGCCCCCCTGCTCGAGCTGGGACGGCTTGCCGACGACGTCCGGTGGAAGCTCCATCCGGAAAACGTCGTCACGTACATCATCGATCGAAACATCAATTACACCAACGTCTGCGTGGCCGACTGCAAGTTCTGCGCGTTCTACCGCCGGCCCAAGCACCCCGACGGCTATCTGCTGTCGTACGAGGAAATCGGCCGCAAGATCGACGAGCTGAAGGCGATCGGCGGCGTGCAAATCCTGATGCAGGGCGGGCACAATCCCTACATCCCGTTCGAGTGGTACCTCGATCTGCTGCGCTACATCAAGCGCCACCATCCGATTCATATCCACGGATTTTCGCCGAGCGAGGTGGACTTCTTCGCGGGGCGGTTCGGGCTGACGATCGAGCAGGTCATCAAGGAATTGGTGGCTGCGGGGCTCGATTCGATTCCGGGAGGCGGCGGCGAGATCCTGGTGCAGAACATCCGTGATCAGGTCGCCCGCAAGAAAGCCGGCGCCGACCGCTGGCTCGAGGTCATGGAAGTCGCCCACATGCTCGGCCTGCGCACCTCGGTCACCATGATGTACGGGCTCGGCGAGTCGAGCGCGGACCGGATCGAGCACTTGTTCCGCGTGCGCGAGGTGCAGCGCAAGACGCGCGGGTTCACCGCGTTCATCTGCTGGCCGCTGCAGCCCGAGAACTCCGAGCTCGCGCACCTGCCCAAGACCGACGCGGTCACCTATTTGAAGACTCAGGCGATCGCGCGCATCGTGCTTCCCGACGTACCGAACATCCAGGCGTCCTGGGTCACGATGGGGATGAAGATCGGGCAGGTGGCGCTGCGGTTCGGCGCGAACGACTTCGGGTCCCTGATGATGGAGGAAAACGTCGTCTCCGCCGCCAATACGACCTACCGCACGACGCTGTCTGAAATGCAGCGACTCATTACCGATGCCGGATATACGCCGAAAAAACGGCGGCAGGATTATACCATTCTCGAGGATGCAGCCTAGTGCCTGACGTATTGATTCTCGTCGGATCCGAATCCGATAAGCCCCGTATCGAGCCTGCATTCGAGATCCTGTCGAAGGCAGGCTTCTCGTACGAGTTCTATGCGTCGTCTGCGCACCGCCAACCGGAGCAGACCGGGGACCTCGTAAAAAGCGCCCGCACGAAGGGCTTCAAGGTCGTGATCGCGGGCGCCGGGCTTTCGGCAGCGCTGCCGGGATTCTGCGCGTCGCTGACCGACCTGCCCGTGATTGGCGTGCCGTTCGCCGTGGGGCCGCTCAATGGGCTCGATGCGTTGCTGGCGACGGTGCAGGTACCGCCGGGTGTGCCGGTCGCGACGGTCGGCATCGACAACGCGAAGAACGCGGCACATCTCGCAATTCGCATCCTGAAAGGCTGAGATGCGCGTCGGGATCGGGTACGACTCGCATCCCTTTGCGACAGGCCGCAAGCTGGTCCTGGGCGGGGTGGAAATTCCCAACGCCAAAGGCCTCGCCGGCCATTCCGATGCCGACGCCGTCGCTCACGCGCTCACGGATGCGTTGCTCGGCGCCGCCGGACTTGGCGACATCGGCCGGATGTTCCCCGACAGCGATCCGCAATGGAAGGGTGCAAATTCGATCGACCTGCTGAACAAAGCCTTCCTCACAGTGGTAGAAGCTGGATTCCAATTCGTGCACGCCGACGTCACCGTGATTCTCGAGCAGCCCAAGCTCGCGCCGCATCTCGATGCGATGGAAGCGAAGCTCGCCGCAGCGCTGCTCTCGAGTCCGGCGCATGTCTCGGTGAAGGCAAAGTCGAATGAAGGCCTGGGGTGGATCGGACGGGGCGAGGGGGTCGCGGTGATGGCGGTCGCGACGCTCGCCGAGCGGGGCCCCCGAACGAGCGGAGGATTGTCGGTCATCTGACGGACATCATCGCCTTTCTAGAGCAGCTCCCACCCGGGCCTCTCTACGTCGGCATCGCGGCGCTCGCCGGCATCGAGAACATTTTCCCGCCCGTGCCGGCCGACATCGGCGTCGCGCTGGGCGCGTTTCTCTCGGGCCGGGGCGTGATGAACCCCTGGATGGTGTTCGGCCTGACGTGGGTCACGAACGTCGCTTCGGCCGCCGGGGTCTACGCGCTCGCGCGCCGCCACGGGGAAGTGGTGTCCCGCGGCTTCTTCGGCCGCCACATCTTCACGCCGAATACGGTCAAGCACATCGAAGAGCAGTATCGCAAGCACGGTGTGTACGGGATTTTTCTCTCCCGATTGTTGCCGATCTGGCGCGCGGTGGTGATGCCGTTCGCCGGCATTGCGAAAGTACCGGCGTGGAAGGCGCTGCCGCCGATGGCCGTCGCCTCGGCCGTGTATTACGGCGCGCTGACCTACCTGGTGATGCGGCTCGGCACCGATTTCGACCGGGTGCTCGCCGCAGTGAAGCACGTCAACACGGCGCTGGCTATTGTGGCGGGCGTTCTCGCTCTAATAATTGTGGTATGGATCGTTCGCCGGCGGCGCCGCCGTCAGAGCCAGCTCTAGCCTTCCGCCTCGAGCAATTTCGCGATTACCTCGCGCTCGAGGCCGGGAACAGCCGCCACACCGTCGAGAATTATCTGCGCGACATCACCCGGCTCGCCGAGTACGCGACCGGCAAGGGCATCAAGCGGCCTGACGAGCTCGCCGCCGCGCAGTTGCGCGACTTCATCTACTTCCTGAAAGACCTGGGGCTCGCGCCCACCACGATCCGACGCCAGATCTCTGCGATCCGGACCTACTTCAAGTTCCTCGTCGGTGAAGGGATCACCACGCGCGACCCGAGCGAGCGAATCGAATCGCCCAAGCGCTGGCGCACGCTACCCTCCGTGCTTTCGAACGACGAAATCGGCAGGCTCCTGGAGGCGCCCAATACCGACGAGCCGCTCGCGGTGCGCGACCGGGCGCTGCTCGAGTTTGCCTACGCCACCGGTGTGCGCGTGTCCGAGCTGATCGGCGTGAAGCTCCAGGATATCTCGTTCGAAGAGCGCGTCGTCCGCGTATTCGGGAAGGGCGCCAAGGAACGACTGGTGCCGTTCGGCAAAACGGCGCTGGGCGTGATCGCGATGTACGCGCGAGAGATCCGGCCGACGGTCGATCGCGGCAAGGGCCGCGGGATGCTGTTTCTCAACGCCCGGGGGACGCCGCTCTCACGCGTGGGCGCGTGGGGAATCATCAAGTCGGCGGCGCGCAGAGCCGGGATCACGAAGCGCGTGACGCCCCATACTTTGCGCCACACGTTCGCCACTCATCTGCTCGAAGGCGGCGCGGACCTGCGCGCGGTGCAGGAGATGCTCGGCCACGCCGATCTCTCGACGACGCAGCTCTATACGCACGTCGATCGCGATTACCTGCGATCGGTGCACAAGAGCTATCACCCGCGCGCGTAAGCCGCGAACCGCCGCACGATCGCGCCCGCCGGTTCGATCGACGTGATCCCTGCGACACTCTTGCCGGCCTGCCAGTAGTCCTTCGACGTCGCTGCGCGCGCGCCGCCGGCGAGGGAGGCGCGCTTGAGCTGCCACGCCGAGCGCAGTGCGTAGAACGTGCGCATCCAGTGCTTGGTCTTGCGGCCGCGCAGCAGCCAGCGCGCGATCGGCCCCGCCTTGGTCCCGATGCGCTCGACATACGGAGTGCGGATCACGGCGAGCGGCACGCCGGTCACGCGCTCCGTGAGGACGATGTCGTCGGTGCGCGCCGCGACAATGGCCTGCTTGTAATCGTCATGCGCGCCGCACTCCGTCGTGGCGATGAACCGAGTGCCGAGTTGCGCGCCCGCGTACCCGAGCTTCAGAGCGGCAGCGAAGTCCCTTTCGTCACCGATCCCGCCCGCGCACACGACCGGCACGCCCAGGTCGGCCAGCTCGGCATAGAGCTGCTCGGCAGTCTTCGGTCCCGCGTGCCCGCCGGCGCGGCTGTTCACCGCAATCAGTCCGTGCACGCCGCCGGCCAGCGCCTTCTCGGCCCATTTGCGCTCGGTCACGTCGTGGTAGACGACGCCGCCGAGCGACGCCACGCGGTCCACCACCCAGCGTGGGTTGCCGAGCGACGTCACGAAGAAGCGCACGCCTTCCTCGAGCGCGATGTCGAGGTAGCGGCGCATGCGCTCGAGGTACATCTTCGAGCTGCGTTCGATCAACACATTCATCCCGATCGGCTTGTCGGTAGTCCGGCGGATGAGCTGAAACCCGGCGCGCAGATCGTGGCCGTACACGTAGATCATCGAGAGCGGCTGCACGACGCCGATCCCGCCGGCTCCGGACACGGCCGCAACCAGCTCCGGGTTGGTGCAGGGGTACATCGCGCCGCAGATCAGCGGCACCTCGATGCCGAGCTGTTTCGTCAGCGCCGTGCTGAGCACACTCACGACGTGCGGCGCGCGGCGTGCGGCGCAATCGGCCGGAGGCGCCAGCGCGCGGTCGCGCGTGCCACCACGTCACCCTGCGCGTCGGTGACTGCGACGTCGGCCTCGTATTCCTGTTCGCTCGTGACATTCAGACGCTCGGCGCGGCACTCGGCCGTGAGCAGCCCGCGCGCCTTCTTGAGATACGTGATCGAGAAGCCAGTCACGATTCCCTGAACATCCGCTGGGAGTCCCACCAGGACCGCGAGTCCGCTCGCCATCTCGGCCAGGTTCGCGAGGGCGATCGCGTGGATCGAGCCGAGGTGATTGCGGACGCCGCGCCGGTCGCGCAGCGTGACACGGCAGAGACCGGGCGCGAGCTCCTGGACGCGCGCGCCAATGGACCCGGAGTACGGCGCCATCCGGCCGAGCAAAAAGCTGAACAGCCACTTGCCGCCCGGGAGCGGCGCGAGCCGGCCCCACAGGGTGCGCAGCCGCTCGCCGGGCGCCGAGAGCATCAGCGGGCGGCGAACGTCGCGGTCAGCACTCCGAACATGAACCCTTCCTTCACGTCGGGATTCGTGAACACGAGATAGAGATCGCGCACGCCCGGCGTTGGAGCGAGCGTGACGCGGCGCATCGCCGGCGCCTGGTCGGCGCTCGGTGCGATCGGCTCGCTCTCGCCAAGCAGCGTACCGGTCGCCGAATCGGCGCGGACCTCGATCTTGCCGCCTCGCGCCTGGTACTGCTGCGGCGCAACAGCCACGAAATTGACCGCGGCGACGCCCGTCAGGTCGATCTGCTTCAGGGCGACCGACGCGCCGGACCTACTGACGACCGTGATTGGAACCGGAATGCCTTCGGCGCTCTGCTTCGAGACGCCCTCCGACAGCTCGCCATTGGCGACGACGACGGTGGGCGAGCGCAGCACGAGCGTCTTGTCGCCCGTGATCGCCGGCATGCCGTTCGCGCCGCGATCGGTATACTCGGCGCGCAGCACCACGACGCCCTGCGGGTTCTCGCCCGAGCCCGCAGGCGGCGTGTAGGAGCCGCTGGCCGGAAGCGTCTGGGCGCGCGGCGCGGTGTCGGCGAGACTCATGATGTAAGCGACGATCGCCGCAGCCTGCTCGTCGGTGAGCGCGGGGTGGGCAGGCATTGCCACCGGCCCCCACACGCCCGAGCCCCCCTCGCGAATCTTCCGGGCGAGCCGGCCCATGGCTGTCGTGTCCGTCTGGTACTTGAACGCGACGTCGCGAAACTTGGGCCCGATGGACTGGCGATCAACCTGATGACAGGCGAGGCAATCACCCGTCGCGATGAGCCGTTGTCCCTCAGCGAGCCGACTACCACTCGGCGCTGCAACGGTGGCCGGTGGCCCATCCTTCGAGTACTGCGCGCTCACGGTGACCGCACTTGCCGCAATCCGTCCACCCGCCAACGTGCCATCCTCGCGATCGCTCACGCGCACCGCGTAGGGCACCGCGACCTCTGGAAAGAAGAACGAGCTGTTGCCCGTGACGGCGATTTCGACGGAGGGCGGCTGATTGCCGGCGACAATCTCGATCGGGGCGGCGCTGGTCGTGGCGCCGCGCGGGTCAGTCACCTTCAGCACGGCCGAGTAGGTCCCGGCCCGCGTGAACGAAAACGTGGGATTCGGTTGTGTGAGACGGCGCAGCACCGTGGCGCCGCGGCTGATCGTCCACTCGTAGCGCAGCGAATCTTCGTCGTAGTCGAGCGTGCCCTCGGACGAGAACGCGACGCGCAGCGGCAGTGCGCCCTTCGACGTGTCGACCGTGGCCGACACCACGGGGGCACGGTTGCCGGCGTTGTACTCGACGCGCACGAGCCGCGCGTCGTCATTGCCCTGGAACCAGAGCGTGCCGTATTCGAGGATGTACAGGTCGCCGTTCGGAGCGAACTCCATCTCGATCGGCGCGCTGAACTTGGCGTTGGGCATGAAGCGCTCGATCGACACCAGGTCGCCGCGGTCGTTCATGGTCACGGCCATGATCCAGTGCCGCATGAACTCGTAGATGAACAGCTTGCCGTCATAGTACTGCGGGAAGGGCCTCGCCGCGTTCGCAAAGTCGGCGCGATAGAACACGGGGCCCGCCTCGGCGGTGCGGCCGCCGCTGCCGACGATCGGAAAGTCAGGCGACCGGCCATATGGATACCAGATGAACGGCTTGCGGGCGGGCGGCAGCACGGTGAGCCCGGTGTTGTTCGGTGACCGGTTCACCACGAACGCGGGATTGAACTGCGGTCCGGCTTCGACGCGCGTCGAGTCGATCACCCGCGTCTTGAAGTAGGCGCGGTTGTCGCCCACGAAGTAGGGCCAGCCGTAATTGCCCGCGCTGCGCGCCTGGCCGATCTCGTCGTAACCGCGCGGCCCGCGGCCGGCCGAGTCGATGTCGGCGTCGGGGCCGACGTCGCCCCAGTAGAGGAAGCCGGTGCGTTTATCGACCGAAATCCGATACGGATTGCGGTGGCCCATCGTGTAGATCTCCGGCCGGGTCTTCGCCGTGCCGGGCGGGAAGAGATTGCCCGGGGGGATCGTGTAGCTGCCGTCGGGCTCGGGATGAATGCGAATGATCTTGCCGCGCAAATCATTGGTGTTGCCGGAAGACTTCTGCGCGTCCCACGGCTCGCGGCCGGGGCGCTCGTCGATCGGCGCGTACCCGGTCGCAAACGGATTCGAGTTGTCGCCGGTGGACAAATAGAGATTGCCCGCGCGATCGAATGTGATCGAGCCGCCGGTGTGGCAGCAGGCGCGGCGTTGCACGGGGATTTCGAGAATCGTTTTCTGGGAGGCAAGATCGAGCGAGTCGCCGGTCATGGTAAAGCGCGCGAGCACGTTCTTCGCGTCGGGACCGGCGGGGGAGAAGAACATGTAGACCCAGCCGTTGGTCGCGAAATTCGGATCCGCGGCGAGGCCCAGCAGGCCGTCTTCCGCCTGACTCGAGTCAGCGTACTTGGTGCTGACGGGAATCGTCGCGAGGCGGTGCATTTGGCGGTCGGAGGGCGTGTACAGATTCACGGCGCCGCG
>DASTDR010000549.1:0-2328 GCA_035710265.1 Gemmatimonadales bacterium
AGGAACTCGCGCGAGATCGTCAGCAGCCCGCCGAACTGCGGTTCGCCCGGACCGACGGCGGCCAGATGTACGACGGCGTGACGCGCCAGAAAACTCTCGGCATCGAACAGGCGCATCGTCTCGAACCGCGCCCCGAGGTCGTCGCCGGCCAGCAGGAATGCCGCGGTCTCGCCCGTCGGGAGGAAGCCGCCCGAAGACGAGTGAACCCCGCCAAACTCCGAGAAGCTTCGCTGCGTCGCCTCGTTGCGCGTCCAGAGCACGTCCAGCAGTTGGGGGCGCACGTGAGGGATGAGCGCCAGCAGGATGATCAAACGGGTGGTCGGATCGACCTTGTGGTGGAGGATGAACGACGCGTAGGGCGACCCCTCGACCAGCTGGGGCGGCGGCAGGTAGAACCGCCGCTTGTCCCCGTTCTCGCGATCGAAGTATGCCGCGAGGCGCGCCTCGAGCACGTTGACGAACCAGTCGAGCTCACGCTCCAGGTCGCCCGCGTTGGCGATCAGGGTGCCGTCCACTCGGTGAAGATCGGCTTGCTCATCCATGGCAATGTGGCCGTGCTGATGCCCCATGGCAGGTGCCGCAGCAGCACGTCGAAGCCGCTCGGCTCGATCCGCAGGCGCCACGCCTCGTCTACCTCGGCAAGCAGCCCGCGCCGCTGCAGAAACGACGTGCGCAATCCGGCGATCGACGTGTGCTTGAGGACCTGCCAGTGCTCGATGACCGAGTGCAGGAGGTCGTCCACCTCGCGCCGGTCGTCGGCTTCGACCAGCCCGGGAGGAACGAGCAGCGGCACACCGGGGTCGAGACCGAGCAGCACCTTGATCAACCCCAGCTCGAACTCACGCGGCGAGTCTTCCCCGCGAGCGGCATACGCGAGCACCGCGACGGCGCGCCGCAGGACGCGTGGCCCGATGGCGCGCTCGCCGGCCGGCACGATGGCCGTCCGTTCGAAGAGCCGAGGCAGGAACGCGTGGATCAACACGAGGCCCGCGTGATCGACGGCAACTTCGTCGAAAGGCTCCAGCCGCGGTCCTTCCACACGCTCCGGCTGGCTCGATTCGTCGAGAGGCTGTCCCGCGGCCGGTCGGGCCGGATCGGCGAGGTCGGGTACAACTGCGCCTTTCAGGCCGGCCGCGGGCCGAGCCTCCTGCGTGAACACGCGATCCAGCCATCCCAGGGCTCGTTCGAAAGAACCGGACGGCCCGGCATCGAACGTCGCCACGGCGTCAGCTCGATCCATCGGGTGCAACACGCCGCCATGACGCCGCACGATCGCGATGGCCAGCAACTCGACGACGGCTTCGAGGCGCGCCGACGGCGGCAGTGACGTCACGTTCGCGATCGACTCGACGGCTTCCGCGACGCCCCGGATGCTGTCATCAGGGCCGCTCTCGATCGTCCGCGCGAGCTCGGCCCACGCCGACTCGGAGAGAAGTTGAAGCCAGCGGAACAGGAACCTCCTCGCCTCGCGGAGAGCCGGGGGCAGGGCCTCCAGGATCGCGCCCGAGTGGCGGGCGGCAAGATCCTCGAGGAGTGCAAGCGTCGGCGTGCGATCGAGGTTGGCGAGCGGCCAGGGAAGGAGCCCCGTCTCCAGGTAGCGAATCAGGCCTTCGACGCCGATCGCTGCCTCGGTTTCGGAACGGTCCGGCGCATGACTGGCGCCAGCGGCGACGCCCCCGCCGCGGTCGTGCCGGTGTCGCACCCACGTTCCCGCCTGCGCGTGGACGCCGGCAGCGATGGCCCGCGCAAGCTCGTCGAGATCGCGCACGCGCAGCGAGATCTCGAGCCGCGGCACGACAATCGTCTCGCTGCCGGCTACGTCGTCGAACGCACGCTCCAGCGTGGGCAGCAGATCGGTCTCAGCGAAACGGCGCAGCCGCGTGCGGAGCACGAGCCCGTCGCGCGGCGACGGGGCTCGAGCCCGCCATTCGATATGCCGGATACGGTGCGTCCCCGTCATGGCTTACAACTTCAAGCCGCTGCCCTTGAGAATGGCGCCCACGACCGCCTTGGTCTCGGGGGTCACCCCTGTTGCCGCCACCTGGGTCCGCACGTTCCTGGCGACGCCGCTCGCGGTGGTGCCTTTCAAGTGCGCGAACGCATTGGAGACGATCGCGGCCGCGGCCGCGCCTTCCGTCGTGGCATCGATGCCGCCGGTCGTGATGACGCGCGTGGTCTCCTTGATCGACTGGCCGAGCTCGGAATCGGCCACCTTCAGCAGTTGCTCCAGCTGCGTGCGCTTCGTCGCCTCGAGCGTCGGGGGCACCAGCAGTTTGCGGATCTCCTCGACGCGCCGCTGCTTGGCAATCGTGTCTCCCAGCTGCACCT
>DASTDR010000550.1:0-19315 GCA_035710265.1 Gemmatimonadales bacterium
CCGAGCAACATGAACACGATTGGATTGCGCTACGAGCTCCCCAGCGGCAAGTCGATGCTGTTCCAGTTCCACCTCGCCTACATGATGGGCGACCGGTTCATCATCGATCCGCGCGCCGATTCATCATCGCCGGCGCGGAAGACGGGCCCCTACGAATCCAATCTCGTACTCACCGAGATCGCGTTGAATCACCGGCTCACGGGGGCCAAAACCTGGCATCGCCTGGGTCCGTACGTCGGCGTCGGGCTCGGCCTGCTATTCGACGTGCACTCGCCTGGAGACACCACGAACAGCGGGTACAAGTTCGGCACGAAGGTCGGTCTCGCTCCCATCGTGGGCACGCGGTGGTATCCGTTCCGCCGCATCATCATCAATGGCGAAGCACGCCTCCAGGCATGGCGGCTCAAGTATCCCGCCTCGTTCCACGCCACGCTCTCGCCTGACGGCTCGCGCGTCATTCCGATCACGCAGCCGCTCACCGACTGGACCTGGCATCCCTGGCTGAGCCTTTCCATCGGATGGAATTTCTAGCGGAAGGGTTTCGGCGCGCCTGGACGCTCCTCGTCAGCGGTGATGCGGAAGTCTATGGAGTCGCCCTTCTAACGCTGCGGGTGGCGATCGTCGCCACCGTCGTCGCGTGCGGGGTCGGCCTGCCCCTCGGCTATTTCCTCGCCACGCGCCGGTTCTGGGGCCGCCGCGCCGCGCTCACGGTCGTCAACACCGCACTCGCGTTTCCGACGGTCATCGTGGGGCTGTTGCTGTACGGTATGCTGTCGCGCCGCGGCCCACTGGGCGGACTCGGCTGGCTGTACACCTGGCAGGCGATCGTCGTCGGTGACGTCCTGCTCGCGTTACCGATCGCGGCGGCGCTCTCGGCAGCCGCGATCCAGGGCGTGGACCCGCGCATCCGCCGCACCGCCGAAACCCTCGGAGCCGGGCCGTGGCGTACGGCATGGACCGTGGCGCGCGAGGCGCGATTCGCGCTGGCGGCCGTGATCACAGCGGCCTTCGGGCAAGTGGTGGCGGAAGTCGGCGCCGCGATGATCGTGGGCGGCAACATCCGAGGCTCGACCCGCACGCTGACGACCAGCGTGGCGCTCTACACTTCGCAAGGCGATTTCGGGATGGCGCTCTCGCTCGGGATCGTGCTGCTCGTGCTGGCGCTG
Organism: Gemmatimonadales bacterium; assembly: GCA_035710265.1. GTDB lineage: Bacteria > Gemmatimonadota > Gemmatimonadetes > Gemmatimonadales > GWC2-71-9 > 20CM-2-65-7. The sequence continues at coordinate 1,167 of DASTDR010000550.1, forward strand.
CTGATCAACATCGCGCTGCAGGTCCTGCAGGGGCGCGGCAGTGGTTGAGCTCCGCGGAGTGAAGCATCGCTACGCGGGGCGGCTGGTGCTCGATCTGGAGCAGTTCAGCGTCCCGCGCACCGGCGCGTTGGCGGTGGTCGGACACAACGGCTCCGGCAAGAGCACGCTGCTCCGCCTGCTGGCGTTGCTCGAGACTCCCACGGAAGGAAAGGTGTTCTTCAATGGCGCCGCCGTTCCGCGACGCGCCCCCGCATCACTCCGGCGCCGTGTGACGCTCGTCGAGCAGCGTCCGATTCTGTTCCGCGGAACCGTGCGGGAGAATCTCGAGTACGGCCTCGACTTGCGTGGCATCGCGCGGACTGCGGCGAATGGAATCATCGGCGACGTCGTCGAGCGGCTTGGCCTGCAGCCGCTGCTCGGCCGCCGTCGTCACGAGTTGTCTGATGGAGAACTTCAGCGGGTTGCCGTGGCGCGCGCGCTCGCGCTGCGGCCGGATGTGTTGCTGCTCGATGAGCCGGCCGGCTCCGCCGACCGGGCGGCGGCCGGCGCGTTGTATCGCGCGCTGGCTGCCGAGCGCGCCGCGCGACCCTTCGCGGTGTGCATCGCCTCGCACCAGCTCGAGGACGCCTATCGCTGGGCGGACGACATCCGCGCGCTGGCGGAGGGGCGGCTGTCGCCCGTCACTCCGGAGAATCTGTTTCGCGTGGAGCTGGCGCCAGGCGAGGGAGTGAAGACGATCCCGATCGGTGACGTCGAGCTGTATGTGATGACCCAGCGCAGCGGCCCTGCGGTTCTCGCGGTCCCGCCGACCGACATCTTCGTGAGCAAGGAGCCCCTGCCCTCATCGGCCCGCAACGTCCTGACGGGCCGCGTCACCGGCATGGCGATCGAACATCGTGGCGCGGGGGTGCAAGTGCGCGCGGACGTGGGGGGCCTGGAGCTGGTGGCGTCGGTGACGGCGGAGGCCGCGCGCGACCTGGCACTCGGTCCCGGCAGTCCGGTCGTATTCTCTTTCAAGGCCACCGCGGTCCAGGTATTCTAAGCGATGCCGACGGCCTATCTGACGCGGGTGGTGGAGTTTACCGCGACGCACCGCTTTCCCGATACGCCGGAATTCGCGGGGGCGACGCGCGATCACAGCCACCGGTATCGCTGCGCGGTTACCGTGAAAGGCGGCTTCGATCCGATCAGAGGCGGCGTGATGAGTCTGAGCGCGTTCGATGCGATCTTGCAGCGCGAAGTCGTAGAGCGGTTGGACGGGCGGCATATTAACAAGGACATCGCGCAGTTCGCGTCCGGGGCGGGACCGTGGACCGCGACGGGGGAAGCGCTCGCGGTCTATCTGTGGGAACGGATCGGCCCCGGCTTGCCGCGCGGCGTGTTGTTGCACCGGGTACGAATCGAGGAGAGTCCCAATCTCTACTCCGAATACTACGGAGAACCGTAACCAGCCCCCTCCCGGCACCCGCAAGGGCCGGATGCAGGCCGACTCGGCCGTCGTCGAGGAGTGGCCCGTCTGGCTCGAGGTGAACGGCGAGCCTGCGGTCACGTGGATGTGCACTCCCGATCAGCTGGAGGAGCTCGCCGTCGGGTGGCTGCACGGCGAAGGCTATATCCGCTCGCTGGATGATCTGGTGCAGCTGCGACCCTGCGCGCCTGACCTCGGGTTCTGGGCGGACGTGAAACCGGAACGCGTGACGGCGGTCAAAGGCGAGCGGCGCAAGCCGGTGCTCGCATCCGGCTGCGGCGCCGTCGCGACGATGCTCGCCGATCCGAATGCGATGGCCGCGACCGTGCCGAAGCGGGGCGACCCTCCGCCCGCCGAGACGCTGCGCACACTGTTCAAACAATTGTTCGCCAGGGGCGTCCGTTACAATGAAACGGGCGGCATTCATGCCGCCGCGCTGACGGACGCGATGCAGCTGCTGTTTCACGCGGAGGACATCGGCCGCCACAACGCCGTGGACAAGGTCATCGGCGCCGCGGTCCTCGCCCGGACGCCGATCGAAGGTCGCGGGCTGCTGGTCACCGGCCGGATTTCGGCGGAGCTGGCGTTCAAGGCGGCGCGGGCGGGACTGGCGTGGGTGGCGACGCCGAGCGTGCCGTCGACGCTGGCGGTCACGATCGCGCACCGTTCGGGGATGACGCTGGTAGGCCGCGCGGTGAGCGGCTCGCCGCACCTGCATGAGCCGGCGTCCAGATGACGCCACCGCCGAACGAGCTGCGCGAGCTGCTGCGGCGGGGGCGCTCGATTGCCGTCGTCGGTCTCTCGCCCAAGCCCATGCGGCCCAGCAATTCGGTGGCGCGCTACTTACAAAAGGCAGGGTATCGCGTCATCCCCATCAACCCCGGACACGACGAGATTCTGGGAGCGCAGTGCTATCCGTCGCTCGAGGCGGCCGCGCGCGATTACGCGATCGACATCGTGAATGTGTTTCGGAGGAGTGAGCTTGCCGGGGCGGTGGTCGACGAGGCACTCGCGTTGCGTCCGCCGCCACAGTTGATCTGGCTGCAGCAGGGTGTCGCAGATCCCGCGGCCGAGCAGCGCGCCGCCGCGGCAGGCGTTCCGTTCGTCATGGATCACTGCATCGCGATCGAGCACCGTCACCTCGAGGTCTAATGCGCCCTGCCCCGTTCGTGATTCTCGCGCTGGTTGTCGCGTCCACGGTTAGCGCGCAGACGAAGCCAGAGCCCACGATCGCCCTCACGATCAGTGCTGGCGTGGTGACGGGCCACCATCTCTGGACGGTCGAGCAACAGCCGCTCTGCGTGTTGAACCCCGGCGGGGGGTGCACCGGCACGTACGACACGCTGCGAATCTCGCGCTCCATCTCGCCCAGTCTGATCCTCGGCGCGTCGGGGACGTACTTCCCATGGCCGCACCTCGGGTTCCACGCTGAGCTGTCCTATCTGGGACTGCCGATCGACGACACCTGCACGCCGGTGTTTCTCAACCCCGACCCTCCCAGCAACCGCGGCGAGCAAATGTGCGATAACCTGACCGCCGCGAGCGGGACCGGGGGCGCGATCAGCATGTTCGTGGGCGCGACCCTGCGCGCCGCGAGCCGCAAGTCGATCAGTCCCTACGCGCGATTCAACATCGGGGTGGTGAATCTGTCGACCAGCACGACGGAAGTCGTCGGCGCGTACGTCGAGGCCGGCAGCGTTCAGGAGCGACAGATCATCGAGGACATTAACGGCAGCGGCACGTCGTTCATGTTTGGCGCGGCGGCGGGGATCACGACGCCCATCGGGACCGGCTATCAATTCCGGCTCGAAGTGCGAGACATCATCAATTCGTTGACGCGCGTGACGGGGCCCGCCAATAACCTCGGCGTCGCGCCGACCGAGAGCAAGTACTACCACCACCTGGGGCTCGTCATGGGCCTCGACATCATCCTGGAGCGGAAGCGCGGGCGGCGCTACTAGATGAACCGGGCCGGCGCGCGCGGCGCTGTGCTCGCGGGCGGTGCCGCGCGCCGGTACGGCGGCGTTCCTAAAGGCCTTCTCGCCGTGGGTGGGCGGCGCATCCTGGACCGCGTGGTCGACGCCGTACAGGACGTCACCGGCTCGCCGCCGCTCCTGATTGCCAATGCGCCCGACGCCGCCTCCTGGCGCCCCGACCTGCAGATCCTGCCCGACGTACGTCCCGGATTCGGAACGCTCGGCGGCATCTACACGGCGGTGAGCGCCGGCGCGACGCCGGTGCTGTGCGTGGCGTGGGACATGCCCTTCGTACCGCACCCGCTGCTGCGCGCTCTACTCGATCGAATGGCGACGGGAGACTACGACGCGGTGCTGCCGGAAAGCTCGGGACGCCGGGGGCTCGAGCCGTTGTGCGCGGTATACGGGGCTGCGTGCGCGCCGGCCATTGCGCGGCGCCTCGAAAGCGGCGACTTGAAGGCCATCGCCTTCCATGCCGACGTGCGGGTCGGTATCGTCCCGCTCGCTCAGGTGCGGGCATTCGGCGACCCGGACGAGTCGTTCTTCAACGTGAACACGCCCGACGATCTCGTGCGTGCGGAGGCCCTGTGTCAGCGACGCGGATGATTTCGATCATCGGGCTCAAGAACGCGGGCAAGACCACGTTTCTGGTGGCGCTCGCGTCCGAGCTGGTGCGCCGCAAGTTCCGCGTCATGACGCTGAAGCACGGCTCCCATCCGGCCGATCTGGACCAGCAGGGCAAGGACACGTGGCGCCACTGGCACGAGGGCAAAGCCGAGCGGGTGCTGATGGAGGCGCCAGGTCAGCGGGTCCTGTTCGAGCGCACCACTGAGGAGTCCGATCCGATCACGCTGGCGCGACGTTATCTCAGCGGCGCCGACATCGTACTGGTCGAGGGATTCAAGCGCGCGCCGCTGCCCAAGATCGAAGTGTACCGCCGCAGCGCGGGCCCCAAACCGGTGTTCGACCCTGCGGTGCACGATCCAGGCGATTGGGTCGCGATGGTCACGGACGACGCCAGCCTGCGTGCTCCGTTCCCCGTGTTCCGGTTCAGCGACACCGCCTGGCTCGTGACGCTCGCGAATCTGGCGTGGGACCGCGCAAAGATCCTGCCGCCGTGATGACGCCTGCCGAGGCGGCCCGGCTCATCGTCGCGAGCATTCAGCCGCTCCCCGCCGAGCGCCGCTCCTTGCGCGACGCGCTCGACGCCGTTCTGGCCGAAGACATCACGAGTCCGCTCGATCTGCCGCCGTGGGACAACTCCGCCATGGACGGCTACGCGGTCCGCGCCGCGGATCTTCGGGAGGGAAACAACCTCGCGGTAATCGAAACGATTCCCGCCGGCCAGTTTCCCACAAAACCGGTGGGCAGCGGCGAGGCAACTCGAATTTTTACGGGTGCGCCATTGCCACGGGGTGCCGATACCGTGCTGCGCCAGGAAGACACCGAACCGAGCGCGAACGGCCACGTCGTGGTTCGCAACACCAGGGACGCGGGGAAAAACATTCGCCGGCGCGGCGAGGACATCCGGAAAGGGACTGTCGTCCTGCCGCGCGGCACGGCGCTGGGTCCCGCGCAGCTGGGCGTGCTCGCATCGATAGCCCAGGACCAGCCGCGGGTGCACCGCGCGCCGCGCGTCGCGTTCATGGGCTCGGGGGACGAAATCGTTGACCTGGACCAGAAGGCCGAGATTCTGGCGGGCACCAAGATCGCCACGTCGAACACGTACACACTGGATGCGCTGATCCGCCGCTGTGCGGCCGAGCCGATCAACCTGGGCGTGGCCCGCGATACGCGCGAGAGCCTTCGGGAACACCTCAATCGAGCAAGGGGTGCGGACGTGGTCGTGACGACGGCCGGTGTGAGCGTCGGCGAGCACGATCTGGTGCGGGAGGTGCTGCAGGAGCTGGGCGGCGAGCTGACGTTCTGGCGTATCGGGATGCGCCCCGGTGCGCCTGTCGGGTTCGGGCTGTTGCACGGCGTGCCCTGGATCGGCCTTCCCGGAAACCCGGTGAGCACGATGGTGACGTTCGAGCTGTTCGTACGGCCTGCCATCCGGCGGCTGCAGGGACATGCGCTCGTGTTTCGTCGGACGGTGCGGGTCGTGGTGCAAGAGCCGATTACACTCGGTCCCAGGCTGCGCCATTACCTGCGCGCCATCATCACGGGTGGCGAAGCGCGTTTGACAGGGCCCCAGGGGTCTGGCATTCTCACCAGCATGGCACGCGCCAACGCTCTCCTCATCGTCCCGGCGGACATGCCCGCCGTCGCCGCCGGCGCGGAGCTCGACGCGATCCTGCTCGACGAGCCGCAACACGTCGCCGAGCCGCCGTACTGATGCCCGCCTTCGCCTCCCTCTCCCCGATGCTCCAGCGAGTCCTGAGGCTCGCGGGGTTTGTCCTGCTCACCTTCGCCGTGTACTGGCTCAACGTGAGCACACCGCCGGCGGCGCGGCTGGGCGTGTTGTACATCATCCCGGTGTTGCTCGTGACGTGGAGCGACGGGCTGATCTGGGGCATCGTGTTCGGCATCGCGTCCATCACACTGCGCGAAACCGTCGCGTGGGATCAAATGCCGGCCGACACGCCGCTCCACTGGCGTGTCGCGAATGCGGCGGCGTACGTGGCCGTCGTCGGCGTGGCGATGGCGGGGCTGCAGAAGCTGCGCCACAGCCAGTCGGAGCTCGCGCGGCTCGTCACTCAGGATGTCCTGACCAACGTGCTGAATGCCCGCGCATTCGCCGATCGGCTGGGCCAGGAGCTGGAGCGCAACCGCCGCTACCCGCGGCCGCTCGCGTTGATCTACATGGATCTCGACAACTTCAAGATCATCAACGACACCCACGGCCATCAGACGGGTGACGCCGTATTGAGACTCGTTGCGGACGCCATGCGCACCTCGGTGCGGACGGCGGACGTCGTGGGTCGCCTCGGCGGTGACGAGTTCGCGGTGCTGATGCCGGAAACCGACCCGCACGTCGCGGAAGCCGCCGCCACCCGGCTCGTCGCCGGTCTGCGCAACGTGTTCAAGGGAACGCCGACCGTGACGGCGAGCATCGGCGTGGTGTCGTGCACGGCCACCGACGCCAGCACCGACGACCTGCTGCGCCGCGCCGATCAGGCGATGTACGACGCCAAGAAGGCGGGCAAAGATCGCGTAGTCCAGGTCGCCCTCTAGTCCGCGATGAATCAGCGCGTGATGGAGCTGCTGCTCATCTTCACGTCGATCCTGTTCATCGTGGATCCGTTCGCCGTCATCCCCACCTTCCTGGCCATGACGTTCCGCGATACGCCGGAGCAGCGCCGGGTCCAGGCGCGTCGCGCGGCGTGGACCTGCGCGATCACGCTGACGGCGTTTGCGGTCGCGGGCAGCATGATCTTCAAGATCTTCGGAATCACGATCGGCGCGTTCAAGATCGCGGGCGGCGTGCTGATGGGATTGAACGCGCTCGACATGGTGCAGGCGCGCCAGAGCAAACAGCGCGAAACGCCGGTCGAGAAAGCGGAGGGGATTCAGAAAGACGACATCGGGGTCATGCCGCTGGGCGTGCCGATGCTCGCCGGACCGGGCGCGATTTCGACGGTGATGGTGCTGGCCCTCGGCGCCAGGGGACCGGCGGCGACCACGACCGTGTATGTCGCCGTCGCGCTCACAGCGCTGATCAGCTACTACGTCCTGGCGGCCGCGACCCTGCTCGAGCGCAGGCTGGGCCAGACGGGGATGCGGATTCTCACCCGCCTCATGGGCCTGGTCCTGTGCGCGATTGCGGTGCAGTTCATCGTCGATGGGATCAAACTCAGTTTCGCGCCGATCCTACCAACGAACTAGTCCATTGGATTGAGACCTCCGGTGCTCGAAGGATTGATTGTCGGTCAAATGGCTGAATCCTACTCTTCCGCGATGCGAGAGCGTTCACCATGACATCGCCACTCGTCAGTGCGCTGCTGATCGAAGCTCCGGTCAACCGGCACTTCGCGCAGCTGCATCGCGACCCGCAGGCCCTCACGGACGCCGTCACGTTGTACTTGGAGACGGGCCTGCGGCGCGGCAATGGCGTGGTCGTGATCGCCTCGCCGGAGCACCGGGATCGGTTTCTCACGCAACTCGCCGAGCACGAGGTCGACCCCGGCGCATTCCTGAAGTCCGGAAAGCTCGAGCTGCACGACGCCGAGCTCATGTTGCGGAAATTCATGCGGCACGATCAGCCGGACTGGGAAGAGTTTCGCCGAGCGGTTGGAGCAGTGTTTGAGCGGATACGGGCGTTCGGGCGCGGTACGACGCGGGCGTATGGCGAGATGGTGAATCTGCTGTGGCAAGAGGGTAAGCAGGAGGCCGCCATTCGGCTCGAAGAGTACTGGAACGAGCTCGCACGCCTGTATCCGTTTTCGCTCTTTTGCAGCTACATGCTCGACGTGCACCACGACCACGCGTACTCCGGGCCGCTCGAAGAAATCGGCCGAACCCACACGGACGTGCTCGGAACTCCCGAGGATGAGCGGTTTCGCGTCGCGCTCGACGCCGCCAGCCGCGACGTGTTCGGTGTTCCGCTGTCCCAGATGGTGGGCTTCAGCCGCCATCGCCACACCGGCGAGCAGCGGTTTCCAAGTGGGCAGCGCACGATGCTGTGGGTCAAACGCAATCTTCCGTCCGTCAGCGCCGCGCTGCTCGAGCGTGCCCGCCGCTACTACGACGACTCGCTGCAGTAGCCGGTGACGCTGCTGGTCGAAGCGCCTCCGGGTCGGCACTTCGCTCAGTTTCATCGCGACAGTACCGCACTCACGGAATCGGCGTTCGTCTTTCTGGAAGCCGGGCTGCGCAGCAGCAACACGCTGCTGGTCGTCGCGCCCGCCGCCCGGGTCGACCAGCTGTTCGACCGGCTGGCGAGCGGCCGGTTTCACCCCCAGTCGCTGATCGATTCCGGTCAACTCGCGGTGATCGATTCGACTCCGATCATCGAGCAGCTCGTCTCTAACGGGTCCTCGGCATGGGCACGGTTTCGTGGCGTGCTCAGCCCGGCGCTGGCACGGCTGCGTCCCTTCGGCCGGGCCACGCGCATCTACACCGAGATCGCCAACGTGCTCTGGGAAGCAGGAGAAACCGACGCGGCGATCCGGCTTGAGGACCTCTGGAACACCCTGGCCGGCGCGCACAGCTTTTCGCTGTTCTGCGGCTACACCATGGACACGCAGTGCGAGAACTCGTACGCGGGACCGCTCGAGGAGCTGGGACGCACCCACTCCGATATCCTGGGTACGCACGAGGACGAGCAGTTCGGAGCGGCGCTCGACCGCGCCAGCCGCGAGCTGTTCGGTATTTCGCTGGCGCAGATGGCCGGGGGTGCGCGGCAGGACGGTTCCCTGCGGTTCCCCAGCGGCCAGCGAACGATGTTGTGGGTGAAGCGCCATCTGCCGATGTCGACGGCGCAGCTCGCCGAACGGGCGCGCCTCTATCTCCGAGCGGCGCGCAGCTAGCCGGTTACATCCGCTTGTACTTGGGGCCGCTCCCGCCCTCACGCGGAGTCCAGCGCGGGCCCAGCACGTCAGTCGCCTTGCAGTCAACGCAGTTGGGCGCGTTGATCCGAACCCCCGCCCCTTCGCCGCGCTCGTAGACACCTGCCGGACACATGTGGGAGTAGAAGTCCGCGATCTCCGCGGGGACCTCCTGAGCCGCCAGCAGGTGATTGGGAATCGTGTCGCGCGTCGCATTGCCGGACTTGAAGACCGCATCGACCTTGCTGATGCCGAAGGGTGCGTCCGCATGCGGCTCGAGGCGCCGCGGCACGTCCGCATCGGCGTGCATCCGGTAGCGGCCGCCCGGGAACCGTCCGCCCGTCGCTGTCATCAGCGCCGCCTGGATCCCGCCCAGATAGAACCCGTCGCGGAAGGCGAGTCGCATGTTGCGCGTGCGGCGCAGGTCGCTGGCGATGTACGACTGGTTGACGAGACGATCGTACTCGGCGAGGCCCGCGCCGCTCGTGAGCTGCTGGAAAATGGCGCGCGCCGCGTAGATCCCCGATTGCATCGCGTAGTGGACGCCTTTGAGTGACGGCACATCCACGAACCCGGCCGAGTCGCCGAGCAGGACGACGCCGTCGCCGGCGCGCTGCCGAGGCAGCGCGTGGAACCCGCCCTCGGGAATCGTCTTCGCGCCCCATTCCACCATCTCGCCGCCGGCGAGCAGGTGCCGCAGCAGGGGATGCTGTTTGAAGCGCTGCAGCAGGCCGTGCACGTCGAGCGCGGCATCCTTGTAATCGAGCCCGACGACGAGGCCCAGCGCGACGAGATTCGGCTCGAGCGGGTACACGAAGCTCCCGCCGAATGCGTCCGTGGGAAGCGGCCAGCCGAGTGTGTGGATCACGCGATCGAGCGGCTGCCGGGTTTCCCACAGCTCCTTCACGCCGAGCGCGAAGATCTGTGGATTGTCCGACGATACGCTTCGCCACTCGCACCAGGCCTGCGCGAGCAGTCCGCGCGTCCCTTCCGCGAGCGCCGTGACCTTGGCGACGAGATCGTTCGGTGGGCTGCCGCCGGCGCCTGGATTGCCGTCGCGATCGAGCCCCGCCGCTGCGGTGCGAACGCCGACCACCGCGTCGTCCCGTACCAGGAGCTGCGCGGCCGGAAAGCCGGTGAACACGTTGACGCCCCGCTCTTCGGCTCTGGCCCCCAGCCACCGGACGATTTCGCAGAGCGAGGCCACATAGTTCCCGTGATTGCGCATCGACGGTGGCGTCGGAAGGCGGAACTTGGAGTTAGGAGTCAGGAGATAGACGGCTTCTTTGGTGACGGGCGCCCGGAACGGGAAGTCACTGTCCTGGAGATCGGGGAACAGCTCGCGGAAGGCGCGCGGATTCACGACGGCGCCGGACAACGAATGCTCGCCCAGCGCCTCGGCCTTCTCGAGCACGCCGATGTTGAGCTCGGTCCCCCCTCCGTCCGCCTTGCCGAGCCGGGCCAGCTCGATCGCACACGCGAGTCCCGCGGGGCCCGCGCCCACGATCAAGACATCGAGATCCATCCGATCGCCGGCACCGTCGGCGCCGTCCGTGAGAATGAGCTTGTCGAGTGGAAGCGGCGGCTGGTAGCGGGCGGGAACGATCTTAGCCATGCAGCTTGCGGATCTCTTCGGTCAGTTTGGGAACGATTTCGAACAGGTCGCCCACGACGCCGTAGTCTGCGATCTTGAAGATCGGCGCGTCTTTGTCCTTGTTGATCGCGACGATGACCTTGGACGTCCGCATCCCCGCGAGATGCTGAATCGCGCCCGAGATGCCGACCGCGATGTAGAGCGAGGGGCTCACGGTCTTTCCGGTCTGCCCCACCTGATCCGCATGGCCGCGCCACCCTGCGTCGACCACCGCGCGCGACGCGCCCACCGCGGCGCGCCCGCCGAACGCCCGGGCCAGCTCTTCGAGCACCTTGAAATTGGCCGGCTCCTTCAGGCCGCGGCCGCCGGAGATGATGACTTGCGCTTCGGCGACGTCGAGCATCCCCGCCGGCGCCGGCTTGATCTCACGCACCACGACGCGGCCCGGCGCGGCGACCGTGAGCGCCTCGGGCTTCACCTGCGACGCTTGTGCATCCGCCGTAAAGATGTTCGGCCGAACGGAGATCACCGCCGGTTTGCCGAGGACCCGAACCTTCTGCAACGCCTTGCCCGCATACACGGGCCGCGTCGCGACGATCGAGCTTCCCTCCACGGCGAGCTCGGTCACGTCCGCCGCGACGCCCACACCGAGCTTCGCCGCGACCCGCGGCGCGAGATCCTTGCCGGTCGCGGTCGCGGCGAACACGACGGCGTCATAACCGCCGGACTTGGCGCGCTCCGCGACCGCGGTGGCGCAGCCTTCGGGTCCGGGAGAATCGCAGACGACCGCGTCGACGCTCGCTGCGAGGCGCCGCGCTGCCGTGACGACCTCGAACGACACTTTCCGGAGCGTGCCGTCGCGCTGTTCCAGAACCGCGAGGATCTTGCTCACAGGACCTTCGCTTCCTCGCGCAGCAATCGCACCAGCTCGCCGACCGCGCCCGCGCCTTCACCCACGATTCTCCCATCTTTGCGTTCCGGCGGTGGCGTCAGCGCGGCCACCTCGACCGCGCCGGGTCCCGGCTGCACGGGCTTCACCTCGAGCGGCTTCTTTTTGGCCGCCATGATGCCCTTGAGTGCCGGGTAGCGCGGCTCGTTGAGACCCTTATCGGCGGTGAGCACAGCGGGGAGGGGGAATTCGACGACTTCGATCCCGCCCTCGATTTCTCGCTCGGCGACGCCCTTCGATCCTTCGATCTCGAGGTGAGCAACGGCGGTCACACACGGAAGGCCGAGCAGCTCGGCAACGAGTGCGCCGACCTGGTGGTTGTAGTCGTCGATCGCCATGCGGCCGAAGAGGATCAGGTCCCAGGTGTCGAGCTTCAGCTGCGCCGCGATGAGCCTGGCGATCTCATAGGGATCGGCGGGAACCTTATCGGCCTGCAACAGCACGCCGCGGTCGGCGCCCATGGCGAGCGCCGTGCGAATCGTTTCCTGCGCGGCGGCGGGGCCGAGGCAGAGCACAACAACCTCCCCGGACCCGGGCGGGGCCTTCTCTTTGCGGCGCAGCGCCTCCTCGACGGCGAATTCATCATAGGGGTTCATGACGAACTTCACCCCTGCTTCGTCGAGGCTCTTCCCGTCACTGGCGATTTTGACGCGCGTCTCCGAGTCGGGGACGCGCTTGATGCACACGGCGATTTTCATGAGGCCCGAAAGCTACGCTAGGGGGTTCCCGTGCGGAACACGGCTATGCCCCAACTTTCGGGATCATCCGGTGGGTCGTCGTTCCAGTCGCTGTACGAGTGCGAGCCGTCGGAATGGTAGCGCAGCACGTACGTTCCGGCCCGGAGCGTAATCACACCGTCAAACATGCGGTTCTTGTCCGACCCGCCCGCGGGCTCGGTTTCATCGAGTTTCATTCTCCACACCGTCCGGCCGTTGCTGTCCTCGATCACTCCGTAGTCGAACATCTCCCCGTTCCGGCCTTCACCGAGCGCATAGATGCGGAGCTTCGTTTCAGCCGCGAGGCTGAACGTCTCGCGCGCTTGCTCGTCGGCACCCATCCGAATCAGCTCGGCGAGCGCAGCGCTGCTGCCGCGCCCGGGACGCACATATGGTGCGAAGTCGGCCCGGTTGAGACGGCCGCTCGCCGGGAACGCGCTCACTCCGTAGTACTTTGCCTCCGCCGGCGGCGCGGCATTCCAGTCATCCGTTGAATGCGAATCGTCGGTCCGGTAGTACACGATGTACGTGCCCGGGGTCAGCCGAATCGTGCCGTCGAACAGCCGGTTCTTCTGGGCGCCGCCGGCATGCTCGGTGTTGTCCAGGGTCATCGTCCAGACGCGCTTGTGCTGCTCGGCATCGTAGATCCACGCGTAGTCCACCATGCGGCTCGTGCCCTCACCGATCGCGTAGATGCGAAACTCCATGGGACGCTTGAGCACGAATCCCTCCGAGCGCGTCTCCCCGGCGCCGATACCGGTCAGCGACACGATCGTCTGCCCTTCGGGCACGGGCTCGTAGTGGTACGGCCTGACGGACGCCCGCGCACCGGGATCGGTGACGCGCAGCGTGAGACCCCAGAAGTCGGGATCGGTCGGCGGGACGCGATTCCACTCTTCGGGATGGTGCGACTCGTCGTTCACGAAGTAGGCGACGTAGCGCCCGGGCTTCAGCCGGACCGTTTCGTGCGACATCCGATTCTTGGCGGAACCGCCCGCGGGATCCGTGTCGACAAACGACATGACCCAGACCCGCTGGTGCGTGTCCGCATTCATGATCCAACCGTAGTCAACCTCGCTGTCGATCGACAGTTCGCCGATAGCGTAGATGTCCACGTTGGTCGTGCGGGTGAGCTCAAACCCCTGGCGGACCGATTCGTTCGGGTCGGGCGCGAGGGTCGCAATCGCAGAACCGGTGAAGGCGCTGCGAGCTGATTTCAGATCGTCACTGCTGGCCGCTCGCGCGGCGCCGGTGATGGTCAGCCCGAACTCCTTGTACAAACCTTTCTCGACGTACGGCCCACCGTATTTCGCGCGCCGGCCGACGCGCACGAGATCCTCGAGACTCAGATTGATGTTGTTGTCGATTTTGTCGATCCACACCGAGGCTGCGGGATACGAGGCGTAATGCGCCTCGTACGTACCGGCAGGCAACCGGACCGTGCCCGAGAAGCGGCGCAGCCCGTTCGATTCGCGCCGCGTGTCAACCGCCCGGAGGTCCCACACGACGGCCCGCGTCCGCGCATCGAGGATCCAGGCGGCGGCGGGCCACGTGGTCTGCTCGTCGTCCTCCCACTGCTGATCCTCGCGGCGGCGCAGGCGGTCCGGCCATGGCTCGGCGCCGACGGCGGTGATCGTCAACTCCGAGGCCGCGGTGAGCACGAACGCGCTCATGCGGTGTTCGCGCGGGGAAAGCGTTTGGATATCGACGGAGGGCCGCAGAGGAAGGGGGGCTGGCGCCGCCTGCGCGGTCTGCAGTAACAGGAGAACGGCGAGATTCATGGCTGTCATAACGTGCCCTGCTCCGGGGCGGTTTCTAGTTAAACGCCGACAGCCCCGTGATTTCCTGCCCCAAGATCAACGTGTGAACGTCGTGGGTCCCCTCGTAGGTATACACCGATTCGAGGTTTGCGAGGTGACGCATCGCCTGGTATTCCGCCAGGATGCCGTTTGCGCCGAGCAGGCGACGGGTCTCGCGGGCGACGTCGGTCGCCATGTTCACGTTGTTACGCTTCGCCAAGCTGACTTGCTGCGGTGTCGACTTCCCCTCGTCTTTGAGGCGACCGAGCTGCACGCACAGCAGCTGCGCCTTGGTGATCTCGGTCAACATGTCGGCGAGCCGGGCCTGCTGGAGCTGGAAGCCGCCGATCGGTTTGCCGAACATCACGCGCTGCTTCGAGTAACTCACCGCTTCATCGTAGCACGCCATCGCCGCGCCGACCGCACCCCACGCAATCCCGTAGCGCGCCGCCGTGAGACACATCAGCGGCGACTTCAGGCCGCCCGATTTCGGCAGGATGGCGTCCTTCGGCACGTGTACGTCCTGCAGCACCAGCTCGCTCGTGTCGCTCGCGCGCAGCGACAGCTTGCCCTTCTGGTCTTTCGCCGAGAATCCCTTCGCGTCGGTTGGAACGATGAATCCGCGGATGGCGTTGGGATCATCGAGACTTCCCGTCTTGGCCCACACGATGGCGACGTGCGCCGTGGAGCCGTTCGTGATCCACATCTTGGCGCCGTTCAAGACCCAGCCGTCCTTGGTTTCCTTCGCGACGGTGATCATCCCCGCGGGATTGGACCCGTAGTCGGGCTCGGTGAGTCCGAAGCAGCCGATCACCTTGCCGCTCGCCATCTGCGGCAGCCACTGCTTGCGCTGTTCTTCGGATCCGAACGTGTAGACCGGGTACATCACGAGGGCGCCCTGAACCGAGGCGAACGAGCGCACGCCCGAGTCACCGCGCTCCAGCTCCTGCATGATGAGCCCGTAGGCGACGTTGTTCAGCCCTGCGCAGCCGTAGTCTTCCGGAAGATTGGCGCCGAACAGACCGAGCTCGGCCATACCGGGAATGAGTTGTTTGGGGAATTTGCCGGCGACGTACGCCTCTCCGATCACCGGCATGAGGTGCTCATCGACCCAGTCGCGCACGGTGTCACGAATTGCGCGCTCCTCTTCTGAGAGGAGAACGTCGACGTTGTAGAAATCGACCCCTTGGAACTTCCCAGCCATTAGTCGCAAGCTCCTAGAAAAGACGCCAAGACGCCAAGTTACCAGTGGCTACAAGCTACAAGCTGACCGCTTGTAGCCACTTCGCAACTTGGCGTCTTGGCGTCTGGATTGGCCACTTCGCAACTTGGCGTCTTGGCGTCTTACCGTCTTAGCTAGCTGCTTGTGGCTCGAGACTGGCGATCTTCTTGCGGGCAAATGCCGCCGTATCCGATGGCTGGAACCGCTGCTTGGCAGCATCCCACCGGAAGAACGTCACTTGCACGGCGGTCGGGTCGATCGTCACGAAGTTGAAGGAAACCGGCCGTCCGCCCCGCGCCCGCGTCGACAGCGTTCCCGCGGTCGAGACCACGACTTTGCCGTCGAGCATCTCGGCGCCTTCCTGATGATCGTGCCCGCACAGCACGACGTCGGTGCCGGCCGCGACGATGCGCGTCTGGGCGGTGCGCCAGCGCGCCAGTCCCATGCGCTTGGACAACTCGCCGCGCAGCACGTTGTGGTGCACGACGAGAACGCGGGGCAGGCCCGGATCCGCGCCGGCAAACACTGTCCGCACGCGCTGGATCTCTTTCTTGGCAAGGTGGCCTTTCACGGCGATATCGCGCAGCCGCGGCGTCAGCGACCCCCACGCGACCCCGTGCGCGGTCAGCGCCGAGGCGATGATGGCACTGCCGGGAATCGTCAGGGTCGGCGTCAGCTCCGCGCCGAAGTAACGCCGGTACTTCGCGTAAACCGCGTCTTTGCCGAACGGCAAGAACGGCCGCCACCACCACTGCACGTCGTGGTTGCCGGGAAGCACCAGCACGGGGGCCGTCTCGCGAACGAGATTCAGGAATGCCCGCGCGCGCTGGAATTCCCCGTGGCGCGCGCGCTGCGAGACATCACCGCCGATCACGACCGCGTCGGGACGGAGATCGGGAAGCGCGCGTTCCAGCGCTTCGACCACCGGAATGTCGGCGACGCCGCCGAAGTGGAGATCGCCGATGTGCACGATCTGACAGGTCATTGCTCGATCTGCACCGTGTAGGTCAACGTGGCCTCGCCCTGCGCGGGGACTTGCACGCGGAAGCGTGACTCGGAGGACGACAACTTCTCCGCCGGCACGCTGCTCTCGACGATCTTCCACGCGCCGAAATGCGACTCGCGCACGTCGATCGTGACAGCCTGTGCCTTGGCATTGGCGATCGTCACGCGATAGGCGGCGGTCACGCGTTGGCGGGGCGGCATGTTGCGGCGCTCCGGCGGGAGCTGCTCCTGAGTGTAATCGGTCTGGACGCGCTCGGCGGTGATATCGAAAGCATCACCCGACTGCAGGCGCAAATCACGACCTGGCGCGGTATGATCGGTTGATGCTTCGCCAATGAGCTGTACACGGCCGCTCGAGTCGGCCTGATAGAGCTGCACGGTACCGGCGGGAAGCGGCCGATCACCGAACGGCGTCTTGGCAGCGCGCTTGATCGTATACCACACCTGGACCGGCACGCGGTTGGGTTCGGGCTGCTGGGGAATCCATCCGCGCCACGGCAGTACGCCGGGGATGATGAGCTCTTGCGTGACGGGCGCGGAGCTGCGCGGGAAGAGCGCGGTCGCGACGGGAACGTTGGGCTCGATGGTCAGACGCCCTGGCAATTGGTAGACGTGTGTTTCCCCCACCGCCTCTTCTGAAGTCTCTGCCGCACTGACCATATCGGCCTGCATTCGAAGGGGGGCACCGTCGATTCGGTACAAGTCTTGGGCAGCCTTTCCTTGGCGCGTTCGCCGAATCGCGCCGGCAACCAGCTGTACCTCGGCGGTATCGGCGCGGAAGCCCTGTGATGTAACCGTCGCCGTCCCGCTGACCTGCGCCCGTGAGCCTGCGACGATGATTTGGTAGAGCGCTTCCCATGTCACACCCTCTGCCACATATGCGATGTCCGTGCGCGACCGCGCCCGTGATGCATCGAGAACCACCTGCGCTTCGGGGGTGGTTCTCACCAGCTCGGCGGGAAACAGCGGCTCTCCAGGCATGCCCAGCAGCAATCGTCCATCGCTGAGTCTGAATTGAGGTGGCTCCGCACGGACCACCGTGGCGCGTATCGTGTCACCCTTGGCGCGAACGAACGAGAGTGTCTGCCCCACCGCGCGCGCCAACGCATCCGTCGAACTGCTGGGATACCGCACGGTCGCTGAACTGACCGCGACCGAGGTGTCGGGCGAAAACAGCGTCGCCGGATCGAGCGCCTCGAGCCGCAGCGTCAGCGAATTCCGGCCCTGCTGCAGCGCCTGCGGCAACGTCCTTCGCACCACCACGCGGCCGTCTCTATAGATGGAAAGGGACGTCTGCCCAGCGAGCGGCGCAGCCAAGAGAAGGAGCGCGACTGATAACCGATAACCGATGACGGATGGCTTCATTTCCAAATCTCCAATGCCACGCGTTTGGCGATCTGATACGTCAACACGTACCACAGGAGCACGCACGCCGCCCCCACCAGCCGGGCTGTCCGCTCCACAGGCAGTGCCATGCCGACATACACCGCGAGGGGTATCGTCGTGCCGAGGGACACGAGGCGCGCGATGCGCCGCGCGCGCCGGTGCAGCAGCCGGGTGCAATCCGCGCACAGGCCGCCGATCGCGATGCCGGCGGTGTCCGTGCCGCACTTGGCGCACGGGTGGCTAGGACCCAGCCCGCTGGACCACGGCGCGGGCGAATTCGGCCGTAGAAGCACGTCCCCCCAGATCCGGCGTACGAATGTTGTCCTTCACGATCGTCGTCTCGAGCGCGCGCCGCAGCCGCTTGGCCGCGTCGAGCTCTGCCACGTGATCGAGCATCATCGCCGCGGCGAGCAGCTGCGCCGACGGGTTGGCGACGCCCTTCCCCGCGATGTCCGGCGCCGAGCCGTGCACCGGCTCGAAGATCGCCGCGTGCGTGCCGATATTGGCGCCCGGCGCAAGGCCCAGCCCACCGACCAGACCCGCCG
>DASTDR010000551.1:0-2832 GCA_035710265.1 Gemmatimonadales bacterium
GGCCTGTGCGCGTGGACACGGGCCAGGTGCTGGTCCGCCAGATTCGCAACGCGTCCCCATCTCCGGACGGCCGGCGCCTCGCGTTCAGCGCGCTCGATCGACTCTATGTGATGGACCTGCCCAACGGGACGCCCCGCCGCCTCTCGAGCGACACCGTAAAGGAGCAAGTGCCCGCCTGGTCTCCCGACGGGCAATGGCTGGCGTACGTCACGTGGACCGATCAGGGCGGAACGTTGAACAAAATCAAGCCGGACGGTCGTAGCCGCCCGGTGCGGCTCACGAGCGACACCGCGTTCTACGACACGCCGGTGTGGTCGCCGGACGGCACGCGCATCGTGGTGGTGAAAGGGCCGCGCGCTCCCCGCACCCAAGAGCACTTTGCCCCCGGGTACGAGATCGACTGGGTGCCTGCCAACGGCGGCGCGCTCACGAGGATCTCGCCAATCAACGCGTGGGGCCGGCCGCATTTCGCCCGCGATCCCAATCGCGTCTACATCTACGAGGGTCCCGAAGGTCTCGTCTCCATGCGCTTCGATGGGACGGACCGGCGGGCGCACATCCGGGTGACCGGCTACACCTATCCGGGCCCCGGCGCGCAGCCCGATCCTGCGGGTGAGATCATCATCAGTCCCGATTCCGATAAGGTGCTCGCGCAGGTCGGCAACTACGTCTACACCGTCACGCTGCCGTTCATCGGCGGCGAGACGCCGACGGTCAACGTGTCCGACCCCACCTCCGCAGCGTTCCCCGCCAAGCGGCTGACGCTGGTCGGCGGTGATTTCATCGGCTGGACGCCGAGCGGCAAGCAGGCGTACTGGTCGATCGGCCGCTCGTTTCTGCGCTGGGATCTGGCGGTGTCGGATTCACTGGATAAGGTGAAGCAGCGCACTGATTCGATTCGTGCCGATTCGCTGAAGACCGACGCCTTCAAGGCGCTGGCCGATTCGGTGCAGAAGCGGCTGCGGGCGCGCTCGGACTCGCTGGGCAAGCAGCCGGCCTATGACCCGCAGCGCGTGGATGTCGTCATCCGCGTCGCCCGGGACGTCCCGAAGGGGACTGTCGTACTGCGCGGCGGCCGCATCATTTCGATGAAGGGCGCTGAAGTCATCGAAAACGGCGACGTCGTGGTCACCGATAATCGAATCGTGTCGGTCGGAGCGCAGGGCACGGCGCCCGCCGGCGCGCGCGTCATTGACGTCTCCGGCAAAACGATCGTGCCGGGCTTTGTCGACGTGCACGCGCATCCCTGGCCCACCTGGGGCATTCACGAGACGCAGGTCTGGAAGTATCTCGCGAACCTGGCGTGGGGCGTCACGACCACGCGCGATCCCCAAACGGCGACGACCGACGTATTGACCTACGCCGATCTGGTCGAGACCGGCGAGATCCTGGGACCGCGCGTGTACCACACTGGTCCGGGCGTGTTCTGGGACGAGGACTTCAAGAGTCTGGAAGACGCCCGCCAGGCGCTGCGCCGCTACAGCGAGTTCTACGGGATCAACACGATCAAGATGTACATGACGGGAAACCGCAAGCAGCGGCAGTGGGTGATCATGGCGGCGAAGGAGCTCGGCCTGATGCCGACGATCGAAGGCGGGCTCGATTTCAAGATGAATCTCACCGCCGTGATCGACGGCTACCCAGGGCACGAGCACAGTTATCCGATCATGCCGCTGTACAAAGACGCGGTGCAACTGATCGCGCAGTCGGAGATTACGTATACGCCGACGATCCTCGTCGCGTACGGCGGGCCCTGGGCCGAGAACTACTTCTATCAGAAGTACGACATCCACGACAATGCGAAGGTCCGCCGGTTCATGCCGCACGAAGAAATCGACCAGCGGGCCGAGCGGCGTCCCTGGGTGCGTGACAATCAGCACGTGTTCCCGCGGATCGCGGCGGCGGCCAACAGCATTCTCAAAGCCGGCGGTCGCGTGGGCCTGGGTGGGCACGGCCAGATGGACGGCCTGGGCGATCACTGGGAATTGTGGGCGATGCAGGCCGGCGGGATGTCGAACCACGACGTTCTCAAGGTCGCGACGATTCACGGAGCCAACGCGATCGGCATGGAGCAGGACCTGGGCTCGCTCGAGCCGGGGAAGCTCGCGGATCTGATCGTGCTCGACGCGAATCCGCTCGAGGACATCCACAACACGAATACCGTTCGCTTTGTGATGAAGAACGGGCGCCTGTACGAGGGCGAGACGCTCAACGAGGTGTACCCGCGGCAACGGACGCTGCCGAAGATGTGGTGGTGGGGAACTGAGCCGGCTCCGGCGCGAACCACTTCCAACTAGGAAAGGCAAAGACTAGACGCACAGACGCACAGCGGTCGGCAGGGAGTCGTCAACAGGACAACCTGTTGCCTACAGACTGTTTACCGCTGCGCGTCTGTGCGTCTAGTTGTTGCAGGTCCTTGGTTTTCCCGCCCTGCGTCGTTAGCTTTCCCCTCGCATAGAACCAAGAGCTGGCATCCCTTCCGGATAGTCCCGCTCAGGGACTCCGTCGCTGTACACACGCACGGTTTTCTCCCTCAGGTTCAAAACTGAAGCAGCGTCTTTGTCGAGATGAGATTGGCTCACCTCGGGGCGCGCGTGTGTAAACGAAGGAGTAGTACATGCCATTTTCAGCATTGGGCCTCGCGCCCGAGCTCGTTCGCGCCGTCGCCGATGAAGGCTACGCGCACCCAACCCCTATCCAGTCCGAAGCGATTCCGCTGGCGCTCGCAGGCCGCGATCTGATCGGTTCCGCGCAAACCGGCACCGGCAAGACGGCGGCTTTCGTGCTGCCCATTCTGCAGCGGCTATCGGGCGGACCACGCGGTACGCTCCG
>DASTDR010000552.1:0-10950 GCA_035710265.1 Gemmatimonadales bacterium
CGTCGCGATGATCGGAGTGCACCAGCTGGCCGGGCCGATCTGCTTCCAATGGGCGCTGCGGCGCACCGGAGAGTTTACGCAGGTGGAGGGGACGCATGATCGGACATCGGTCGGGACGAGCAGCGGGAGCGCAACCGTGGCATCCGCGGCAAACGGGACAACTGGCGTGGTTACTGCTGGTAGCGGCGTGTACTAAGGGCGCCGAACCCAGCATCGTGGCCTGCACGGCAGCCGCGGATAGTGTCGTGCTCGCCGGTGACGAATACGTGTTTCTGGACCCGGCATCCTCCGTCGATGGCTGCACGGTGTTCCCCGCCACGGGTACGGGTGCCGAATACCTCGTCGTTCCGCAGCTCACGGCCGGCAATCCCGGCGATCAGGCGCCGTATCGCCTCGGCGGCGATACGATCAATCCAGTGACGCCGAGTCCAGCGGCACGGCGGCTCGAAGCGCTGTCACCGGCGCAGCGCTTCCATCGATTCCTGCGTCTCGGCGACGAGCGGCGCTCCTGGGGCTTCGCGGCGGAGCAGCGGCCCGCCCCCAGCGCGCCGCAGCCGTCGCCGCAGGTAGGACCTCCGGTCTACAACGAGCTGCGCACGTTTCAAGTCTGCGCCGAGACCGACTGCTCGCGCTTCGACCGGGTCGGCGCACGGGCGAAAGGTCTCAGCGCCAAAGTCGCGATCTTCGTCGACACGCTCGCGCCCGCGGGTGGTCTCGATTCAGCGCAGCTCGAGGGCATCGCCAGCGTATTCGACACGCTGCTCTACGCGATCGATACCGCGGCGTTCGGTCGCGAATCCGACATCGATGCCAACCAGGTCGTCATGGTGTTGATGACCAACACCGTCAACAAGCTCGTCACCACCGCCGAGTGTAATGCGAGCGGATTCGTCGCGGGGTTCTTCTTCGGCGTCGACATCGATCCGCGTTTCAGCAACGACTCGCGATCCAACAAGGGCGAGATTTTCTATTCGATCGTCCCGGATCCGGCGGGCACGCTCAGCTGCGCTCACAGCACGGCAGAAGTCCAGGCGTTCGTCCCGGTCACGTTCGTTCACGAGTTCCAGCACATGATCAGCTTCAACCAGCACGTGCTGGTGCGCGGGCAGAACGGAGAGCTGCTCTGGTTGAACGAGGGATTCTCTCATTACGCCGAGGAGCTGGCCGGCAGGAGGTACGAGCCGAACCCGGACGGGCGGATTGCGGACTGCACGGTCGGGACCATGCCCTGCCGGTACTATGCCGGCAACTTGCTGAACGCGAATGATTATCTGGACTCGACCGAGAACCACTTCCTGCTGCCGACGGAGGGGATCGGGACGCTGGCGGAGCGCGGCGCGGCGTGGTTGTTCGTGCGTTATCTGGTCGACCGCTATGCCGGCGGGACCACGCGCAGCGCGTGGAACGCGTTCACCCGGACGATGGTGCAGACCTCGCAGGTCGGCGCTGCCAACGTCGAAGCCGCCACGGCGGCCCAATTCGAAGACATCGTGAGCCGCTGGGGCCTCGCGAATTGGGTCACCGATCTGACGCCGCACGCCGAGCTCAGGTACGACTCGTGGAACCTGCATTCGGTGTTTTCGTCGCTGCACACGCAGCGTCCTGCACTGTTCCCGAATTTCTATCCGATCACACCGACCGTCAGCCGCGGGCGCGACGTGAACATGAGTGGCACATTGCGGTCCGGGTCGCCGATCTATCTTCGCGCGACGCAGGTGGCCGGCGATCCCGGGTTCACCCTGAGCTTCACGGATCCCAACGGAGCGCTCATCGGCGGAGCGCTGAAGCCCCGGCTCAACGTGTATCGGCTGCAATGAGACGGGCTGACGGGCCGATGGGCTGTCGGGCCGTGGCGGGGATCGCGTTGTTGTTACTGACCGTCCGCCCGTCCGCCGGCCTGCCCGCCCAAACAGAAGGCTCTGTCCTCCCCCTGATTCCGGGCAGCACGCGCTCGGCCGCGCTGGGTAACGCCGGCGCGGCGCTCGTCGGCGATGCGGGCGCCTTGTTCGCGAACCCCGCGGGGATCGCCACCATTCGTCATCTCAGTATCGAAGGCTCATACCAGCCGTATCTCGCCGGCAGCGTGCTCTCGTCCGCAGCGCTCGCGCTTCGGGTTACCCGCTTCACCCTGGGCTTCGGCGCGCAGGCGCTCGATTACGGCGCCGAGCCCGTAGTTGTTCCCGATCCGTCGACCGGGGGGCGCACCGGCATGGAGACCGGCGCGACGTTCCATCCCTATGAAGCGCTGGCCGCGACGTCGCTCGTCTACCGCCGCGGGTTCGCCGCGCTCGGCGCGACGGTCAAGTACGATCGCCAGCAGTATGGGAGCCAGGTGAGCGATGCGTGGGCGGGTGACGTCGGCCTGGCGATCGCGGTTTTCGACATCATGGCGATGGGCGTGAGCGTCCAGAATCTGGGCGGTGATCTCGAGGACGAAGCGCTGCTGCCACGCCGCACGCGGGCGGGGATCACGCTGAACTACACCGATCCGCAGGGGACGCTGCGGCTGCTGACCACGCTCGAGGGACAGTGGACGCGCGACCGCAGCGCGGTGCTGGTGCAGGGGCTCGAGGTCGGTGTCGTCAGTGGCGGGGCCGGCCTCATCGGACGGCTGGGATACTCTACGCGCCCGACGGTCACCGCGGCGTCGCGGTTCACGTTCGGCGGCGGCGTGGTGCTGGGCGGCTTGGCCGTCGACTACGCCTACCAGGCCTTTGGTGTGCTCGAAAGCGATACCCATCGCGTGGGGTTGCGGTGGACGCCGTAGTCGAGCGGGCACGGCCCCGCTGGGGGCGGCTGCTCAAGCGCATTCTCGTCATGGGGGTCGGCGCGGTGCTGGGCAGCCTGGCGCTGCTGCTCGTGGTCAGCGCGGACGCGCGCTACATCGCGCGTGCTGGAATCGAGGAAGCGCGATTGCTGCTGCGTCGCCGCGCGCTCGACAAGCTGCTGGCCGACACCGCGATAGCGCAGCCACTGCGCCAGCGCCTGGCGCTCGTTCGCGCGGCCCGCGCGTATGCCGCCGAATCACTCGGGCTCGCCGTGGGAAATACCTATACCACGTACGTCGACGTCGGGCGCGACACGCTCCTGCTCGTGCTGTCCGGAAGCCGGCGCGACCGGCTGCGGGAAGTGACGTGGCGGTACCCGATCGTCGGCGTCGTTCCGTACAAGGGGTTTTTCAACGCGAATCGGGCCCGCAGTGAGGCGGACCGCCTTGGCCGGGACGGATTGGACGTATACCTCCGCCCGTCGGGCGCTTTCTCCACGCTTGGATACTTGAGCGATCCGTTGTTCTCGACGGCGATGAGCCGCGACACGATGGAGCTCGTCGCGACCGTGCTGCACGAGCTGGCGCACAACACCCTATACGTCAAGAGCCAGACGCCGTTCAACGAGAGCTTCGCCAGCTTCGTCGGCTATCGCGGTGCCGAGGCGTTCTTCCGGGCACGGGGCGACACGATCGATGCGAAACGCGCCGCGGCGCGCTGGCGCGACGAGCGGACCCTCGACGTCTTTTATGCCGAGCTCGCGCGGCGGCTCGATTCCGCGTACGCCGAGCCGCTCACGCCCGAGAAACTGGAGCAGGTGCGCACGACCTTGTTCGGCTGGGCGCGCGAGCAGTTCCGGGGCCCGGTCGGTCAATCGCTCGAGACGTATGATTGGCGGTGGTTTGCGCAGGCACCGCTCAACAACGCGGTCGTGATAGCGCAGCGGCTGTATCGGATGGATTTGAATCTGTTCGATGAGATCTATCTACAGAACGGCGCGAACATCGCGGAAACCATTAGAGCCATCCAGATCCGCGTCTACACGCAGGCGGACCGGGACCCGTACCGCGCGCTCTACTCCCGCCCCGGGATGAACGAGGACTAGTTACCCCTCAGGCGCTCCGCGTCAGCCACACGCTGTAACGCAATGCCATACGCCGCAGTCCTGAAGGTCACCTGCTTCTCCTTGGCCAAGTCGCGTACCGAGACATAAGCCTTCGTGATCGTCGCGTGCAACTCTCGGTTGACTTGCTCGTGTGTCCAACGGTACTGCTGGAGATTCTGCGCCCACTCGTAATAGCTGACCGTCACGCCGCCCGCGTTCGCCAGGAAATCGGGAATGACGGCGATGCCACGCTCCTCGAGGATCCGATCGGCGGTCGGCGTCGTCGGCTCGTTGGCGCCTTCGACCACGACCTTGCAATCGATCGTATTCGCATTCGCTTCCTTCGTGATGACGCCGCCGAGTGCCGCGGGCACGAGCCATTCGCAGGGAATGTTCCAGAGCTCCTCGTTGGTGACCCGCTTGCCGCCCGACCACTCGGAGACGGGCTTGCCTTGGGCGACGTGGGCGAGCACGGCGGGGATGTCGAGACCCTTGTCGTTGTAGACGCCGCCGTTGACGTCGCTGACGCAGAGAATCTTGGCGCCCGTTTCCGCGTCGAGCAGCCGTGCCAGGTGGCTCCCCACGTTGCCGAACCCCTGAATCACCACGCGACCGCCCTTGAGCGGGATCCCGAAGTCGCGGCTGTACTCCTGCATCACGTACATCACGCCGCGCCCCGTGGCTTCCTCACGTCCGAGCGACCCACCGAGCGCCACCGGCTTTCCCGTGACGACCGCCGGACTGTACCCCTGGCGGCTCGAGTACTCGTCCAGGATCCACGCCATCACCTGCGCATTGGTGTTGACGTCGGGGGCCGGAATGTCGCGGTAGGGGCCGAGCACGATCGCGATGCGCTGCGTGAAGCGCCGCGTCAGGCGCTCGAGCTCGAGCTTGGAGAGCTTCTTCGGATCGACGGTCACGCCTCCCTTGGCTCCGCCAAAGGGGATGTCCATCAGCGCCGTTTTCCACGTCATGATCGTGGCCAGGCCCAGCACTTCGTCGTGGTCGGCTTCGGGGTGGTACCGGATTCCGCCTTTGCACGGCCCGCGCGCCCCGTTGTGCTGGATGCGATAGCCGGTGAACACCTCGATCCGTCCGTCATCCATCCGCACCGGAACCTCGACCTGCACCTCGCGGAACGGTGAGCACAGGATCTTGCGCATGTACGCTTCGAGATTGATGAGGTCGGCGGCGCGGTCGAACTGGCTCTGCACGATCGCGCGTCCGGACATCGGCGCACGGCTGGGTCGCGGGGGTTGGGTCGTCGTCATAGGGACAGGCTCAAGCCACACCCTTTAGGGTGTGAAATCACGAAGGACGCAGCCGGCGCCCGGCCAATCTGGCGCCGGGATTCTGAGCATCCGTCAGGGCCTGTGTGGGATTGGGGGCGCGCTCACGGCGTATTCCCGCATCCGTCAGGACACCGACGACGTCCGCGGTCACGTCCGAAGCATCGGCCGGATGTTCGACGGCGAATACCAGTCCGGTCGACTGGCTCGTGAGCGTTGCGACGATCCCGTTCCAGGTCCGGTCGGCTGAGAGCGGCCGCAGACCCACGACCAGCGGGCACACGGCAGGATCGAGCGCGGCGGGTGTTACGAGTGGGGCGCCGACGCGCTCGGCCAGGTCGGTGCACGCGGGAAACTCGGGACCGAGCAGAATCACCTGGCCGAATTGCCAACCGCTGTTGGCCGCGACTTCGCCGAACGTAGCGATGAGCGTCTCGTCGCTGGGGGCGACGGGGCCGGCGGTGGGCGCCAGCATCACCGCCCCGGTATCGGCGAACCAACGCTCGGCCTGCGTGAGATCCTCGGGCCGGCGGGGCGCGTAGAAGCCGTACCGGCGGGTGGTGGCGATCTCGCGCTCGGCGTCGACGCGCTGCTCAGCGTGCTCGGCCGCCTGGGCCGCCCCTTCGAAGGCGACTTCGGCGGCCTGGTACCGTCCCGCCTCACGCAGGATCTGGCCGCGCAGCTTCAGTGTGTCGGTATGAGGATCGAGCGCAAAGGCGCGGTCCAGTGCCAGCAGTGCGCGGTTGCGGTCGCCGAGCTTGTAGGCGGCGTAGCCCAGCTCGTGCCAGACGAGTCCGAGATCGGGATCGACTTCCACAGCCCGTTCCAGCTCGGCCAGAGCCTCCGGGTAGCGACCGAGCTCGGTGAGCGCCGCGCCGCGCAACGTGTACGAGAATCCGCTCTCACCGAATGTCGCGCGTGCGCGATCGGCGAGCGCCAACGCTTCGCCGGCTTTTCCGCTCCCGCGCAACAACTCGAAGTACTCGGCCCAGCACGCCTTCAGATCGGGATTCGTCGTCAGCAGCTCATCGTACGCGGACTGCGCGTCCCGCACTCGTCCTTCGCGGGCGAGCCAGCGCGCACGCGCCAGTGCCCGCTCGCTCCGGGCATCGGGGAACAAATCGTAGGACGCGGTCGTCCGCATGGCGCTAGAATCTACCCCGGCCCCAGTCGCTGGCTAGCGGCGACGGTCGTATCTACATTTCTGCCGCCATGAATCGAGACGAATTGCTCGGCGAGCTAAATGCGTTCCTGCGGATTCCTTCCGTCTCGACGCTTCCAGTGCACAACGACGATTGCCGCGCAGCCGCGAATTGGGTCGCGGCCGAGCTGCGTCGTCTTGGCTGTGAAGGCGTCGAGCTCGTCGGGAGTGAGACGCATCCGGTCGTGTGGGGTCGCGGGCCCAACGTGCCGGGCGCTCCTACGCTGCTCATCTACGGGCATTACGACGTACAGCCGCCGGATCCACTCGCCGAGTGGACGACACCGCCGTTCGAGCCAACCGTGCGCGACGGAAAACTCTTTGCGCGCGGCTCCGCGGATGACAAGGGACAGGTCTTTTGCCTGCTCAAGGCGATCGACGCGGCCGGCGCTCCGCGGGTGAATTTCCGGTTCCTCATCGAAGGACAGGAGGAGCACGGCTCGCAGGTACTGTTCGATCTGATCAAGCGTGAGCCCCAGCGCGTCCATGCCGACGCCATCCTCGTCGCCGATATGGCCTACGTGGCGCCGGGCTGGCCCGCCGTCTACACGACCTTGCGTGGCCTGTGCTACGCCGAGATCAGCGTGCGGACGTCACAGACCGACCTGCACTCCGGTGAATACGGCGGCGCCGCGCCCAACGCGCACGAAGAGCTGGCCCGGCTGCTGACGCGTCTCAAGGGCGAGGACGGCTGGGTCAACATTCCCGGGTTCTACAAGCCCGTAAAACGCCCGTCCAAGGCGGAGCTCGCGGGATGGAAGAAGCTGCCGTTCAACGAAAAGGACTTTCTCAAGCGCCGGGTCCAGGGGAAGGGCCTGACCGGCATCAAGCAGCATTCGGTGCTCGAGCGCCTGTGGGCCCTACCGACCTTTGAGATCCACGGCGTCCTCGGCGGCTTCACGGGGCAGGGCGCGAAGACGGTGATTCCGGCGCAAGCGACGGCGAAGGTCAGCATGCGGCTCGTGCCGAATCAGAAGCTGAAGACCGTGGAAAAGCAGCTCGCGGCGGCGGTAAAGAAGCTGGCGCCCAAGCACGTCACGGCGACCGTCCGGTTCCTGCACGGAGCCGATCCCGCCCAGATCGAGGCGGAGGACCCGGTCTTCAGGACGCTCGATGCGGCGTTCAAGGAGGTCACGGGGCGGGGTGCGGTCCGGGCACGGGCGGGAGGGTCAATTCCAGTCGTACCCGCGCTTGCCTCAGCTGGGGCGCCAGTGCTCCTCACCGGCATCGGGTTGCCGGATGACCGGTTGCATGCGCCCAACGAGAAGCTGGATCTGAAGCAGCTGTGGGATGGAATCGCGATTTTCAGCCGCTTTTATCAGCTGATGGGAGCGCCGCGCTAGCGCGCGATCTTCTTACTCGCGTTGCGGAACTTGTTGATCTCATGTTGCGTGAGCCCGCGTCCGCCGTAGCGTTCTTCGGTCCACGGGTCGCCACGCATGTGATAGCCGTTCTGCTCCCAGAATCCCGGAAGATCTTCGTCTAACAGCTCGAAGCCACGCACCCACTTCGCGCTCTTCCAAAAGTAGAGATGCGGGACCAGCAGACGCGCCGGCCACCCATGTTCCGGTGTCAGCGGTTCTCCCGCCCAGTTGAGCGCGACGAGATTCTCCGG
Source organism: Gemmatimonadales bacterium (assembly GCA_035710265.1). Taxonomy (GTDB): domain Bacteria; phylum Gemmatimonadota; class Gemmatimonadetes; order Gemmatimonadales; family GWC2-71-9; genus 20CM-2-65-7. Next base: position 7,979 of record DASTDR010000552.1, read on the forward strand.
CCGGTCCAGGTCCGCGAGCGGGAGATTGGTCGTGAATCCCTGCTCGGCGACGACCAGACAGTACTTCGCCGACGGCTTCACGCCGGCCCGCTCCAGTAACAGTTGCACCGAAACCCCTTCAAACGTGTTGTCGAGCCTGCTCCAGGTCGTGACGCAATGGATGTCGCACTGCACCGTTGTGCGCGGCAGCGCGAGAAACTCGTCGTAGCTCAGCGAGAACGGCCGCTCGACGAGTCCGGAAATTGAAAACGTCCAACGCGTGGTGTCGACTTCGGGGATGTCGCCATAGTGCAGCACCGGCCACTTTGTGGTCTCTATTTGGCCGGGCGGTATTCTCGAACTCTTGTCCGTGGGTTAAAGCCCCGGCTCGGCGACTACGGGCGTCCTGAAGGACGCGTGCCGTGGCCGAGCCGCCCCTTCAGGGGACGGAATAATCGAAGCACCGAACACCTGCTGAAACCCTCTCACAACCGCAGCAACGCTCTCCTGCCACAACGCTTCCCGCTTCCCGGTTCCCGTTTCCTGCTCGACTGATGTCATCACCACACCCTGAATGCCGCACGGCACGATCCGGTCGAAGTTCGCGAGATCGGTCGTGACATTGAGCGCGAAGCCATGCCACGTCACCCACTGCTTCACGTGAACTCCGATGCTGGCAATCTTCCGGCCGCGCGTCCACACGCCGGTGTACCCCGGGTTGCGCTCGGCGGGAATGGCGAGGAGCCCGAGGGCCTCGATCAGCGCCTGTTCGAGCGTCCGCAAGTACCAGTGCAAATCCTGCTTGTATCCGCCCAGATCGAGAATCGGATACCCGACGAGCTGTCCCGGTCCGTGATAGGTCACGTCGCCACCGCGCTCGACCTCGAACACATCGATTCCAGAGGCCTGCAGCAGGTGTGCCGGTTGCGAGTTGCGGCCGAACGTGATGACCGGCGGGTGCTCGAGCAGCAGGAGCACGTCGTGGTCCAGGCGACCGGCGATGCGGTCGTCGGCGAGCTGCCGCTGCCAGTCCAAAGCGTCGCGATACGGGACCGTCCCGGCCTCGACGATCTCGAGTCGGCTCATGGTGTACCCATCCCGCTTCCCGCTTCCCCCCTCCCCTGAATCGCCCACCGTGTGCAGAGGATGCCGAACGCGATGTTCAGGAGAAGCCAAACGATCAATCCGATGATCCCGAAGAACCGCTCGAGCGGCGCGGCCAGAAACCCTGCGAGGAGCGAGCCCACCGCCGCGAGCACGGCGATGACACCACGCTGCCAGATGTTGTCGAGCGCGAAGCTGCGGTACCAGCCGCTCCCCGCGCCGACGCCGATCGCGAGGATCAAGCCCGCGAGCAGGGGATAGGCCGCGGCATCCTGGTAGCCGCCGGGCTCGAGCTCCCCCCGCAGCACGGCGGCCACGATTTGTGCGGCCGTGAGACAGGCACCCCCAAAACCGACCCCGCCGCCCAGCGAGCCGAGACCGAGCGCGAGCGGATCTTTGACCGGCTGGGCGTTCTGGTTCTCGATCAAATGTGAATGACGCGGCCGAGCGAATCGAGCGCAGCTTCCGCGACCGCTTCGGACATGGTGGGGTGGGCGTGGATCGCCAGATCGACTTCTTCGACCGTGTACTCGTTCTCCCGTGCGACGGCCAGCTCGTGAATGATCTCGGACGCGTGCCCGCCGACGATGTGCGCGCCCAGGATCTCACCGTACTTCTTGTCACGCAGGATCTTCACGAAGCCTTCGGTCTCGCCCGTCCCCCGCGCGCGGCCGCTGGCGGAGAACGGGAACTTGCCGGCGACGTAGTCGAGCTTCTTCTCTTTGCATTGATCCTCGGTCAAGCCGATGCTGGCCACCTCGGGATGGCAGTAGGTCACGCTCGGCACGTTGTCGTACCGGATCGGATGCGGCTTGTGGCCGGCGATGATCTCGGCGACGGTCACGCCTTCCCGGCTGCCTTTGTGCGCGAGCATGGGGGGACCGGCGACGTCGCCGATCGCGTAATACCCGGCCGTACTGGTCTGCAGGTTCTTGTCGACCTTGATGAAGCCGCGTTCGGTGAGCTGGATCCCGCATTCCTTCAGACCGACGTTTTCGATGTTCACCGCGCGGCCGGCCGCCATCAGGACCGCCGCCGCCACGACCTGCTTCTTCTCGCCGGCGGCTTCGAGGTCGAGCGTGACCTTGTCCTTGGCCACGGTCGCCTTGGTGACCTTGGCCCCCGCGATCACGTCGATCCCACGCTTGCGATAGCTCTTGCTCAGCGCGTCCGACGCCTCCGCGTCCTCCAGCGGAAGAATCCGGGGCAGAGCCTCGATGATCGTGACTTTGACCCCAAACGCGTTGAAGACGTCGGCGAACTCCATCCCGACCGCTCCGGCGCCGATAATGGCGAGCGTCGCGGGCACTTTCTCCATCACCAGGGCTTCATCGGACGAGATCACGGTGGTCTTGTTGATCTCGAGCCCGATTTGGGGAATGCCTTTCACGCGCGAGCCGGTCGCGATCACGACGGCTTTTTTCGCTTCGAGCACATCGTTGCCGACCTTGACCTTCTTGCCGGGCTGGAGCACGCCGGTCCCCTTCACGACCGTGATCTTGTGCTTCTTCATCAGGAACTCGACGCCCTTCGAGTTCTGCTCGCTGACTCGGCGCGAGCGCTTCATGGCCACGCCGTAGTCCGTCTTCACGTCGCCGGCCTCGACGCCGAAATCCTTCGACTCTTTCAAGAGATTGGCGATGTAGGCGGAATGCAGCAGCGCTTTGGTCGGGATGCAGCCGATGTTGACGCAGACGCCGCCCAGCTTTTCCTGCTCGACCACCGCGGTGGCGAGCCCGAGCTGCGCGCAGCGAATCGCGCATACGTATCCGGCGGGTCCACCGCCGACGATGATCACGTCGAATGAAGCCACGTCTTTGTTCCCTTGTGAGATTTGCGGGCCGGATATTGCCCGACCCGTTTAGAACACCAAGGCCAACGGGTTCTCC
>DASTDR010000553.1:0-3777 GCA_035710265.1 Gemmatimonadales bacterium
TCGAACTGGACCTCGCTTGTCGCCTGATTGATCTCCTGCTGAATCAGCAGCGACACATAGCCGTCCTGGTTGATTGTCGGACGCACGATGAGCTTCGTGCCCACGTCCCGGTACTGGATCACCTGGTCGCGTTGCGGTGAGTCCGTAGGCAAGCTGCGACTAACTTGCACGAACGGCCGCTGCGAACCGACGAGGAATCGCGCTTCCTGATTATTCGACGCGAGTAATACTGGTCGAGAAATGATTTCGACGTCCCCGCGACTGGCCGCCGCCCGGATTGTCGCGTCGATGTTGGCACGACCGAGATTCATCAAGGTGATTACGAGATCACCAAGTCCACCACCGTGCGTTTGACCACCCGCCGTTCCGTCACCCTTGTCAACGGATTGTGGAGGCACGAAGAGGTCAGCGCCCAGCGAAAACGAACGGTCATGCCGCGCTTCAACGATCAGCACTTCGATCAGGACCTGCAAAGGTCGAATGTCGAGTTGCTCAACCGCCTCTTTGATCACGTCGAAGTCATCCTGCGAGGCGCGGACCAGTAGCGAATTGGTCAGTTCATCAGGAACGATCGTCACGGAGCCGGCGAGCGTCGATTGGCGAACCGAGGGCTGCCCCGATTGCGGCGAAGCCCCCGCCGGCGGGACGACGTTTCGTCGCAGCTCTTCCGACAACGTGCCCGTGGAGAGGCCGCCGTCCTGTCCCGAGAACGGACCGGTGCCGCCGAAGAGCTGATTTACCGTCGCCGCAACGTCGGCAGCGCGAGCGTGGCGCAGCCGGATGACGAACAACTGAACGGGACCAGAGTCAGACCTCACTTGTCGTGCAGCTCGCGGTTCCGGCTGCTGGCGTGGACCAATCCGATAGAAGGACGAATCCTCCACGAATTCGAGGTTCTGCGATTCCAACAGGCCTCGTAGCAAGGACCGTAGTGTCGCGCGATCGACGGGCCCGGGAGTCACGAGCGTCACTCGGACAGGCTGGATCGGTCCGATCAACACTGGCTTAGGTAGGTACTGACCGATCGCCTGGATCACCGCACGAATGTCCATTTCCACGAATCGAACACTCACGCTGTCGTTCACGAATCGCACGGCAGCAGTGTCTTGCGCCGTTGAGACACCCTGACTCGCGCACAGCAGAGCCAGAATGAGTCCGACGGTCCGGCCGGCCGAAGCTCGGACCGTCAGTTTTTCCATGGCTCCCTCACCTCGAGCACCCAGGTGGTGTCCATCCCACTGATCAGGACACGCCCGCTGCCGACCTTCCTGATAGCCAAACCCCCAATCACGTCCCCACGGCGAACGACGCGCGCGCCTTCTACACCCGGGAAGCCCTCGATCACCGCCGATGGTTCGCGACCTTCCATCACACCGACGAGGAGCAGTGTGGGCCGGGGCAGTGGTGGTGCGAGCTGCTCCGCGAGCCGCAGTGGATCGTACGCCGGCAGCGCGGGCCGATGCCCTATACGGAACGGATCGCGGGATGCGATGGCACTCACGGAATCGGCCGAAATTCTTGGAGCAACCTCTCCCGCGCTTGCGGCGGGCACCAACTCAGGTTCGGCAGGAAGATTGACGCGAGCTAGTGGTCCCATTGCCAAACGCAGGACGAGAAACAGTCCGACAAGGCCGAATACAGCCAACGGGAGCCGGTAGTCGCGAATGGTCATGTTTCCGGCTGCTTCCTTTCTTGCGGACCTGACCGCTTGATATACCAGCCACTTACGACGACTTCGACTTTCAGAATCTCCGGTCCTCGCTCAACACCGGCCGGGTGGAGCGCCTGGACATGCAGCTCATCGAGGTACAAGACCTCTTCGCCGTTCTCTACCGCCTTGAGAACGGCAACAAGCCCACGCACATCGGTCTCCATAGCAGCGTGCACACGCACACGCCCCAGGCGTCCGTTGCTGAGCGAATCCATAAGTGGGTCAAGTCGTTCTACTTTGGCTGGCGCTCGAGACGCGATGAGATTGATTCTTCCGGAGAGGTCGGCGCCGGCTTCAGATCCCGTCGACCCTGAGAGCAGTTGTGGAGCCAACGCAATCAGCGCCTGCGACAGCACGGCTGCCGAATCGCGCAACTCGGGAAGTGATGCCATCTCCTCACGCGTGCGCGCCAGCAAGGTGGCGTGCTCCCGCAACAGCGTGAGCCTGTCGCGCCCACTCCGCAGGACGCTGGGAACAACGCGTAACGCGAGGATCGCGCTCAGGGCGACGAGAGTCCCAATGGCAATCGCTCGCCGCTCTCGGGGGGTCACGGATTGCTCCCACCGAAAACGATGGTGAAACGCTCCCAGTCCCGACCTGCTATCACCTCGCGTACGACGGCTCCGTCGATGCGTGGATTCCCTACGGCCTTGCTGCGTTCCACGGCGGCGAGGACGTCGGCGGCGAGACGTGCCGTTCCAGCGACAAGCCCTGACCCGTCGGCGCGCCACGTGTACGCAGTGAGCACAGCCGAATCGGGAAGGGCCGCTCTGACCCGAGCCAGTGTCGCGAGCGCCTGGCCGCGCGAGCGTTTGGCGTCGGCAAGCGTCATCACCATGGCTTGGGCCGCGCCGATCTCCTGGCGCACGTCGCGTAAGGCCGCCAGAGGAGCATCCGCCGCCGCCAATTCAGCATCGACATCTTGCCGCTCGTCGATCAGCCGAATACCGAACAGCGCTCCAGCTATGAGCCAGACCGCAGAAGCCGCGACTGCAAACCGGATGACTGCGCGACGTCGGGCTCGCAACCTGAGCGCTTGCTCTGCCACGGGTAGTAACTGCAGTTGCGGTGACAAGCCCGCCGGGCCGATCGACTCGACCACGAGCCCCGCCTGCGCCGCGCCAGCGACAATCGCAACCAGCAAGGGTTCCTCGACTGCCGCCGCATGCGTCACCCGACCCTTGCCGTTCGCCACCCAGACAGCGTCCGTCACTAGGGGTGCGCCGTTACGACGAAAGAATCGGCCTGCCTGGTTCGCGACTAGCGGGGCAAGTTCTCCCTCCCGAACCGGCGGAAGCGTGGTGATGGTCCGGGTTTGCACCGGAGGTCGCTCGATGATGACGCGAAGGCGGCGACAGCGTTCCGGCGTCGCCGCTGCCAGCTGAGCCACGGCCTCCTCTAGTTCCATGGGGGCCATGTACCGCGCCTCGCCCGCCCAGATCGTCACACCAGCCCGCCTGGCTTCGGCGTGGACGGTGGACACTGCGACACGCAGGTGGAGTATCGGAGCCCGAATTAGCCTCATTCACTTTCCCGGCGAATAATTGCCAAGCGGCCCGCGATGGGCTCAGCCAGCAGGGTAGCGTGGGCAATGAGGGCGGTCCCGCGAACTCCCCCATCAGCAACAAGGATCAGGTGGCCCGGTGAAAACAACGCTCGGGACGCGAAGGCTGCATAGTTGGCATACAGCACCGCGCGTCCAGACGCTGAGAGTTTTCTCGTTAGATCGTCTGCACTAACAACGGATCGCTGCATGGTCCGTTGTGACAACACAACTTCAACTGCCTCGGCAGACATGCCGGGCAATGTCGCCAGTACCTCGCGAGGTGCAATGTTCAGATTCACCGCGATCGAGCCTCGGGTGGTGAGCACTCGCGCGAGTCGAACTGCAAGCGCCGAGTCAACACCGGGGATCTCAGTCACGTCATAGATCCGCGCACGCCGTCGAGCTGTAAGGATCGACTCCGCCACTGATTGCCGAACGCCAATGTTTAGAATGAGACGTTCGATGGTTGGGCCATCCGCTCTGTTGACATCTACCTTGCCGGATGGATCCTCAAGCTTGG
>DASTDR010000554.1:0-6506 GCA_035710265.1 Gemmatimonadales bacterium
GACGTCGTCGTAGCGCGGGTCGGGCGGCCCGTGGCGCTGAACGATCGTGGTGAGACGCATCCCGTCGACGGCCCGAATGACGGGCGCGTGAAAGACCTTTCCAGCAAAGCCGAAGCCGACGAGACCGACGGTGAGCATGGCGCGGCGGTCAGGAAGAAGATGCGGCGGTCAATCCCGGGGCGTCTTCCCGCGATCGTCGCTCGTCATGATGAACAGCGGCGCGCCGTCGAACTTGTAAATGGGGCGCAGCCGATCGGTACTGTAGTACTTGGAGACATCGACGACCTTCTTCTCGGAGGTGACGCTCGAGAGCGGAACGCTGTCGTAGAAGCCGCGGTGGATGCTGACCAACCGCCCGTATTCTTTGTTGTTCACGAGATCGAGCGCGAGATTACCGAACGCCATCGGGACGATCGAGTCCAGCGCGTCGGGGTCACCCGAGCGGACGAGGTAGCCGAGGCGCTGGTTCACCACGTCGATGCGCCGGCCGTTGTTGTGCTTGGCGGACGCGTCTTTGAGCGCCGCGCCGATCCGGTCGCCGATCCCGCCCAGTTTGCGGTGACCGTACATGTCCGTTTCCTCGCCCTCGAAGCTCATCCCCTCATGGGCCGTCAGTGTCGCGCCTTCCGAGACCAGGACCACCGAATAGCGGCTCGGATTGCGATTGCGGTCCAACGTGAGCAGCTCCGCCAGATGCTCCACCTCGACCGGGTACTCGGGAATCACGCAGCGATCGGCGGCACCGGCCATCGTCGGCAGCAAGGCCGTGAATCCCGCGTAGCGGCCGAACACTTCGATGACCAGGAACCGCTCGTGCGAGCCGGCGGAGGTGCGCAACCGATGCGTCAGCTCGATCGTGCGCGTCACGCACGTGCTGAAGCCGATGCAGTAGTCGGTGCCGTAGACGTCGTTGTCCATCGTCTTGGGGATGGCGACGACGCGGACCCCTTCGTCGTTGAGCCGCTTGCCGTAGCTCAACGTGTCGTCCCCGCCGATGGGGATCAGGACGTCGACGCCGATGTGCTCGAGATTCTTGAGAACATCCTTGGTCGTGTCGTTGACCTTGTCCGTGTAGCTGGACGCCAGGTGCGGCGGCACCCGCTCTTTCGGCAGGTGACTCGGCCGCGTCCGTGACGTGTGCAAGAACGTGCCGCCCGTGCGGCCGGCGCGATTGACGATCGCTTCCGTCAGGGGCAGGACGCAGTCGGCGTTGTCGGCGTCTTTCTCGCGCGAGTAGTCGACGAGTCCCGCCCAGCCATGGCGAATCCCAACGACCCGGTAGCCGTCGCGCAGGGCGCGGATCGTGATTGCACGGATCGCAGGATTGAGTCCGGGGACGTCGCCGCCGCCAGTGAGGATACCGATAGTGCCTTTTCCCATAGGTGGCGGGAATAATACGCGATTCAGGGTAGTACAGAAGAACCCGGAGACCGCCATGAAAATTGACTTTCGTTACGACGTAGACCTGCTCCTCGCGGATGCGAAAGGGCAACGACAACCGGTCCTCCTCGACTTCAGCGCCGCGCCGATGTGAGCTGGCTGCGCTCGGCTGGATGCCGAGGTGTGGCCGAACGAAGAGGAAAGCGTCCGTCTGGGACTAGCGATCCACCATGATTCGCCCCACGTTGGCACTGACCCATGCGCGCCTACGCACGCCTCCTCGGCCTTGGGGTCCTCATTGCCGCCTGCTCTGACGGCGGCAGTCCCGCACAGTCCGTCCCGGGCTCGATTACGGCGGCGGCCGGCACCGATCAGGTCGCCGAGGCGGGCACCGTGCTCCCCGAGTCGCTGGCGGTCCTCGTGCGCACGTCGGAGGGCGGGCCACTCGCCGGCGTAACCGTGAGCTGGAGCGTCGCGACCGGCGGCGGCAGCGTGTCGCCGGCCACCGCCGTCACCGGATCCAACGGCATCGCCCGCGCCGGCCGTACACTCGGGCCCGGCGCGGGCCCACAGACGGCGAGTGCGACCGTTGCAGGGCTTCCGGCAGTGACCTTCGGTGCCGTGGCGCTGATCCAGGGCGCCATGACACTCGGCGATCGCAGCCTCGGCCCGCTGACCGATACGGTGCTCGGGACGCTGCGCGAAATCGGGCCCGGCGAGCAGCCACTGAAAGTGATCGTCATGAATCACCTGAACGAGCCCGTTCCCGGCGTGACCGTGACGTGGAGCGCGTCGGGCGGCGGGTCAGTGTCCATGACGAGCGATGTCACCGACGCCGGCGGCGAATCGATTGTCGAATACACGTTCGGCCTCGAGGCGCGCGATGGGTATTTCGCGAGTGCGTCGGTCACCGGTTTGGTCGGATCGCCGGTGCTGTTCAATATGAGGGCACATCCAGCCACACCGGTCGCACTTGCGAAGAGCGGCGGCGACGGACTCGTCGTCCAGACCGGCGGCCAGGTGGTCCATACGGTCACGACGTACGATTCGTACGGCAATGGCGCTCACGGGGTCACGATCGCCTGGGCGCTCGGCTCGGGTGGCGGGTCAATCACTCCGGCGCAAAACGTCACTGCCGACGGCGGTCGCGCCGAGGCGACGCGCACGCTGGGCACGGGCACCGGTGAACAGACGGTAAGCGCGACCGCGGCGGCGCTGCCGGGCACGCCCAGCGTGCAATTCACCACTATCGCGGCGACCACGGTGGTCCGCGTGGCGAACAACGCCTTCATTAGTAGCGGGGTCGCGGTTCAGACAGGTGATTCAGTGGCCTGGCAATGGCAGCCGGGCGCGGCGTCTCACAACATCACGTTCGCAGCAGCCGCTGGCGCGCCAGCGGATGAACCCAATCGTACCAGCGGCGCCGTTTGGCGAACGTTCCCCGTGGCGGGCTCCTTCGCGTATCAGTGCACTAATCACAGCGGCATGACGGGAACCGTGACGGTCGGACCGTAACGCTCCCCTTGAGTCCAGCGCGGACTACTGACTCGTCGCGATCATGCTGTCGTAGTTGCGTCCCATGTACAGGATCTCGAGACGATCTCCGACCCGCCACCGGTCGGCGACGACCGGCAACGTCACGTCGCTCCCCCGCCGCATCTGCCCATCGGCAACGAATTCGTAGCGCACCCGCGTGAGCTTGACGTCGAACCCGACGGCTTCCGGCCGGAACTCGATGATCTCCGCGAGCGCAGGGGTGCCGAGCTTGAAGAATCGTCGCAGCCGGCGTTTGCGTGATTGCGAGAGCGTGAAGAAGACCATCGGCAGAATACCGGCAGTGAGAACCGAGAACAAGATGACGCCGACCAGATCGCTGAACCCCCACCCCTCGTCGGGCGGCGTCGTCGGATCCATGAGCTGCCATGTGCTATAGGCGACCGATCTGAAGCGCTCGCCCGTGCTGCCCGTCAGCTCGCGCGGAGCCGGGTCCAGCCGGGTCAGTGACCGCGCGGCCTCGCGGACCAGCGACGGCGCGAGGTCGACTTCGGCGCCCAGCGCCTCGACTCCACCGATCGTGAGCGCACCCCCGGCCGTAGGCCGCGAGGCTTCCAGCTCCGTCGCGCGCCGCACGATTTCCTGCACGTCGCCGGTATCGTAGCGCCGCCTCGGCGCCGAACCGGGCATCGATAACGCCGCGATGAACTCCTGCGCCGAGGCTGTACGCTGGTCGTGGCTCATCGCGAGACCCCGCACCAACGCGGCTTCCATTCCGGCGCCCAGCGCGTCCAGCTGGACGCGGTGAGCAACGGGGACGTCTCGAAACCGTCCCGAACGCACCGCGTCCTCCGCCGGCCAACGGCCGGGAGGCAGCACCTCGCCGACCAGCATCTCATAGGTGAGCGCCGCCAGGCCGTACACATCGGCGCGCCCATCGAGCTCGCCCAGTCCGGCGGCCTGTTCGGGACTCATGTAACCCGGGGTTCCGAGCGGGAATCCGGTGCGGGTGAGGCTCCCACCACTCGCGCTGCTGATCGCCTTGGCAATCCCGAAGTCCGCCACAATCGCGTGGCCCTCGGCGAACAGCACGTTCTCCGGCTTGATGTCGCGATGCAGAATGCCCATGCGATGCGCATACGTCAGTGCATCCGCCACGCGCGCCGCGATTGTCAGGGCTTCGTGCAGCTCCAGGCGGCGGGTTGTCGTGAGCCGTTGCCGCAGCGAAGGTTCTCGCAGATACGGCATGACGTAATACAGGAAACCGGCGGCCTCACCCGAATCGTACAGCGGCAGGATATGCGGATGCGTCAGGCGCGCCGCAATCCGGATCTCTTTGATGAATCGCTCGGCGCCAACCTGAGCCGCGAGGCCGGGCAGCAGCACCTTGAGCGCCACGTCGCGTTGATGGCGGGAATCGAGCGCCTGATACACGGTCGCCATCCCGCCCTGCCCCACCACGCGGCGGAGGTCGTAGCGGCCGGCCAGCGCGGCCGTCAGCTCAGCGGGCAATTGAGTAGACAAGAGAAGAACCAATATACGGAGGACACATGGCGTTGGCGCTGCTTCTCAGTCTCACGACCCTTGCCGCGGCGCAAACGGATACGGCGAGTGATGCCGCCGTGCGCCGCACCATCGAGCAGCACTACTTCGCGGCACACGCGAGCGGCAGCGGCGAGCCGCTGCGCGGCGTGTTCGTCGAAGACGGCCGGATGTTCTGGGCTGCCGACGGGCAGCTGCGCAGCCGGACCAGCACGGACTACATCAACGGCTTTACCGGGGGGCCGGCCACCGATGAGTCGCAACGCCGGCGCCGCATTCTTGACGTCGATGTGACGGGGGATGTCGCCATCGCGAAGGCCGAGCTCGACTATCCGCAGGTGCGGCTCGTCGATTACTTCATCCTGGTCCGCTCGGGCGGCGACTGGAAGATCGTGAGCAAGGCGTTCCACCGGTTCCCGAAGACGACGCCTAGCCGCTAAGCACTTTCTCATAGCGCCAGACCTCGAGCGGGAACGCGCCGTTCGAGGTCTCCGCGTAGTTCACCATCGTCCCGACGCGCCGCCAGCCGTATTTCTCGTAGAACCGCGCGGCGCGGTCATTGCCGATCGCGCACGCGAGCCAGGCGGTTGGCACGCGGCGGGCCGCGAGCAGCGCCTCGCCATCGGCGAGCAGCGCCGCCGCCACGCCGCTGCCACGCGCCGTCGCGGCGACGAACAGCTGATACAGCTCGTCGTCCTTCACGATGCAGAATCCCAGCGGCGCGCCGGGCGGCCCGCCAACCCGCACGCGCGCGAGCCCCGAGGCAATCCGCTCGCGGAAGCTCTCGAACGTCCGCAGCCGCGTGAGCTCGGGCGGCACGAGGTGCGCGTGGGCCTCGTGCCACGCCTGGTGCCAGATCGCGGCAAGCTGATCGATGTCAGTGAGTTCGGCCGTTCGAATGATCATGCGTTGCGACAATTGTGCCTTCGGAATATGTTCGGGAAACGTGGAGGGGCCCGGCGAAGCCATCGACATTCGTTGATAGGTCGCCCGGCTCCGCCCTACCGTACACAGGCCGACCGTGATACGCCGAATTCTCCTGGCTGATGCCGATGCCTTTTACGTAGCCGTCGCGCGCGCGGTGGACCCCGAGGGCGCCGGCAAGGCAAAGCTGCTCATCGTCGGCGGCTCGCGCGAGAGCCGCGGCGTCGTCTGCTCCGCCTCCTACGAAGTCCGCAAGTTCGGCGTGCGCTCCGCCATGCCGATCGCCCGCGCCCTGCGCCTCTGCCCCGACGCCACCTGCGTACCGGTCCCCTTCAAAGAATGCTGGCAGAAAAGCCGGGAGATCCACCACGTCCTGCAAGAGTTCACCCCGGTGGTCGAAGGCGCCAGCGTGGACGAGTGGTACCTCGACATGACGGGTACCGAAGGCATCTACGCTCACGAGCCGCTGGCGGCCACCGCGCAGCGTATTCGGGAGCGCGTGCGAGGTGCGACCGGCCTCACGCTTTCGATTGGGGGCGGCACCAACAAGCTGATCGCCAAGATGGCAGTCGATCGCGCCAAACCGAGCAGCGGTGGTGACGGCATCGTGATCATCGAACCGGGCGCGGAAGAAGCGTTCCTGCGCACGTGCACGCTGGCCGAAATCCCACTGGTCGGTCCCAAGTTCCAGGAGCGTCTCGCACAACGCGGGCTCGTGCGAGTGGAAGACGTGCTGCGTCACGATCGCGCGGCGCTCGAGCAGTGGGGAGGGCTGAGCAAGCGCGAAGCCGCGTGGCTGTGGAGCCGCGTGCACGGCGTCGACGACCACACCGTCGCCCATCGCGTGATGAACAAGGGCATCAGCCGCGACGAAACTTTCGGCAAGGATCTTGTCACCGATGCAGCCATCGAGCGGGAGCTGTTGCGCCTGGTGACCCGCGCGGCGGCCGACATGCGCAGCGACGGCCTTACCGCGCGTACGGTAGCGGTGCGGCTGCGTGATGCCGACTTCACGACGCGGGCAACCCAGCGGACACTCCCCGAGCCTGTCGTCTCCGATCGTGTGATCCTGCGCGTCGCTCGGGAGCTGCTGGCGAAGTTGCGCGCCGCTCGGCGCGTGCCGGCGCGGCTCGTAGGGGTACGGCTCTCCGGACTGACCAAGGCTC
>DASTDR010000555.1:0-5022 GCA_035710265.1 Gemmatimonadales bacterium
TCGACCAGCAGGGCGCCAATCTCGGCGAGCACGCCGATCGTGGTGGGCGAACCGTTCACCCAGGCGCGTGACTTGCCCTCGCGCAGCACTTCGCGCTTGAGAACGAGACGGCCCTCTTCCAATTCGATTCCAAGAGCGGCGAAGGGCGGCAACAAATGGCGGTGAACGGCGGCCACAAACTCAAAGGCTCCCTCGACGACGGTCTTCTCGGCCCCGGGGCGCACGATGTCGGCGGAGGCGCGCTCGCCAAGGAGGAGCGCGAGCGCATCGACGACCATCGATTTCCCCGCACCGGTTTCGCCGGTCAGCACGTTGAGGCCTGGCCGGAACGGCAGCGTGACGTCGGCGATAACGGCGAGATCGCGGACGCGCAATTCAGTCAACACTTCGGCTCGCGCCTCCCTGTAACACCGTCGCGAATGACGAGCGGACCTAACAAGTATGGAGAACTACTGCTACGAAGAAAACCCGGCACTCGCACGGCACGTGCCTGGTAAGATCCAGTCCCGCAATGGCTTGTATCTCCCGACGCGCGGGCGTAGGAAATGCCCTGCACGTTTCACAGTCAATTGACGTCTGCACCGCACACCCTGCGTCATCGAAGAGGCGGGTGCTCATGGCTTGCGCCCGGTTTCAGTCTGCAACCCTGTTGCCCCTCGCCCTGGCCGCGCTCGCCGCGTGCAGGGACACCGGCGGTCCACAACGAACCGAACTGCCCGGCGCACCCCGGCTCGCAGCGTCCGTATCCTCGAATGAGGGTGTGGTGTTCGTAGGCGCGGGCGACATCGCCTCGTGCAGCTACGAGCGCGACGAGCTGACGGCCAGGATCCTCGACACCATCCCCGGCACCGTATTCACCACCGGCGACAACGCGTACGCAAGCGGCACCGCCGCGGAGTTCGCCGACTGTTACACCCCGACCTGGGGCCGCCACAAGGACCGAACGCGGCCCACCCCGGGCAACCACGAGTACCGAACTGCTGAGGGCGCGCCCTACTACGACTACTTCGGCGCGCGCGCCGGTCCGCCGGGCCTGGGCTACTATAGCTACGAGCTCGGCGACTGGCACATCGTCTCCCTCAACAGCAACATCGACATGAGCGAGGGCTCCGCACAGGAGCGCTGGCTGCGTGCCGACCTCGCCGGCAGGGCAGACCAGTGCGTGCTCGCGTATTGGCACGAGCCCCGCTTCAGCTCCGGCTGGCACGGGAATGCTGCCGGGCCCATACCACTTTGGCAGGCGCTATACGACGCCGGCGCGGAGATTGTCGTCAACGGCCATGATCATGACTACGAACGCTTCGCGCCGCAAACGCCCGACGGAACCCTGGATCAGGATCGAGGCATCCGGGAATTCGTCGTGGGAACCGGCGGGACGAGTCTCCGGCCCTGGCTCCTCGTCCGTCCCCACAGCGAGGCGCGCAATAACGAAGCGCACGGCGTGCTCAAGCTCACGCTGTACGGCGACCGCTACGACTGGGAATTCATCCCGATCGAGGGCAAGTCCTACACTGACGCCGGTTCCGGAACGTGCCACGGCGTAAAAGCTCCGGAGGGCCCTCCGGCAACCACCCTTGATGTCAGAATCGCGAGCGGCGCCGATGATGCGGAGGAGGCGGCGTCGGGCGGCGTGGCACTCCTGAGCACCGATATCGAACTGGTGAACGACGGCAGCAACCAAACGGTCGGCCTGCGCTTCTTGGGGATAGCGATTCCCCGCGGCGCGACAATCACCACTGCTTATGTGCAGTTCCAGGTTGATGAAGTAAGCACTGAACCGACGGAGGTAACGATCGCCGGAGAGGCGACCGACTTCGCACCGTCGTTCAGGTACACGACTCGCAACATCTCCACCCGGCCGCGCACTGCCGCAACTGTGACCTGGACTCTGCCCCCCTGGTCCACCGTCGGTGCGGCGGGGCCCGGCGAGCGCAGTCCGAATCTCGCCGCGGTGCTGCAGGAGATCGTGAACCGGCCGACCTGGACGAGCGGAAACGCGTTGGCGCTCATCATCACGGGGACCGGAAGACGCGTCGCCGAGTCCTACGATGACTCCCCTGCTGCGGCCTTGCTCCACGTCGAGTTCCAGTCGACGGATGTGAGCGGCGTGGATGCGAATCGGTCAACCGTCACAACCAACGTCGCTACGCTGCCCGCAGATGGAACGAGCGACGCCACGATCACTGTGACATTGCTCGATGGTAGCGGTGCCCCGGTCGCGGGGCATGACGTGAGCTTATCGCAGAGCGGGAACTCAACCGTGAGCGCGCCGAGCGGCGTGTCCGACGCCAACGGGCAAGTCACATTCACCGTGACCAACACCACACCCGAGATAGTGCACTACACCGCCACCGATGTCCCCACCGACCTCACGCTCCTGCAAACCGCCCAGGTGACCTTCGTCCCCGCGGTGGATGCGGGTCGGTCGATCGTCGCGACCGACGTCGGCACGGTGCGCGCGGATGGCACGCGCACCGCGACCATCACGGTGACGCTGCTCGATGTCGATGGCGCACCGGTCGCCGGGCATGGCGTGAGCTTGGCCCAGACCGGGAGTTCCGTCATCAGTGCGTCGAGCGGCCTGTCGGATGCCAACGGGCAGGTCACGTTCAGCGTGACCAGCACCACGCCCGAGACAGTGACGTACACGGCCACCGATGTCCCCAGCGGCCTCACGCTCGCGCAGACGACCCAGGTGACCTTCATCCCACCGGTGGATGCGGGCCAGTCGAGCGTCACCACAGACCACGACTTGGTCATCGCAGATGGAGCGAGCAACGCGATAATCACGGTGACGCTACGCGATGCTCTGGGCGCCCCCGTCGCAGGGCATGGCGTGAGCTTGACGCAGACGGGAAGCTCCGTCATCAGC
Source organism: Gemmatimonadales bacterium (assembly GCA_035710265.1). Taxonomy (GTDB): domain Bacteria; phylum Gemmatimonadota; class Gemmatimonadetes; order Gemmatimonadales; family GWC2-71-9; genus 20CM-2-65-7. The sequence goes on from DASTDR010000555.1 coordinate 2,873, forward strand.
CCGCCAAGCGGCCTGTCGGATGCCAACGGACAGGTCACGTTCACGGTGACCAACACCATCTCCGAAGCGGTGACTTACACGGCCACCGATGGCCCCACTGGGGTTACGATCACGCAAACGGCCCTGGTGAGCTTCAAGGTCAAGACGGTGCTGAGCCTCCGGATCGGCGCCAGTGCCGATGACGCGGAGGAGTCCGCGGGTGGAATCATGTACCTGGAAAGTACCGATCTCGAGCTGGTCTTCGACTATAACATCCAGGCAGTGGGCCTGCGGTTTGCTGCAGTCGCGATCCCCCCGGGTGCTACGATCACAACGGCCCACGTGCAGTTCCAGACAGATGAACCGAACGTCGACCCGGTCGCGCTGACCATTCAAGGACAGGCGACAGATAACGCGCCGCCATTCGGCTGGACGATTCGTAGCCTTTCCCCGCGGCCGCGCACGAGTGCCGCCGTCGCCTGGGCGCCGTCAGGCTGGTCCGTTTTGAATGAGGCGGGGGCGGCGCAGCGCACGCCCGATCTCGCCCCGGTGCTGCAGGAGATCGTGAACCGGCCCGGCTGGACGAGCGGGAACGCACTCGCGCTCATTATCACCGGGACGGGGAAGCGCGTTGCCCATGCGTTCAATGGCGTCCCCGCCAGGGCGCCGCTGCTGCACGTGGAGTTCATCCATTAGCGGGCGGTAAGTCAGGAACGGAGCGGCACTACTTTCGCGTTCTGTCGCTCAGATCACCCCAGTGGAGCTTCTTGCGCAGGCGCTTGAAGAAGCTCTCCGGGCCGAGCCGAATCAGCAGAATCGGCCGATCGGCCCGCCGCACCTCGAGCCGTTCCCCTGCTTGAATCGGCGTCCCTACCTGCCCGTCGAACGAGACGAGCACTTCGCCGCTCCAGGGCGGGAGCGGCTGAATCGTGACGACCGCCGTCGCCGCGAGCACCAGCGGCCGCACCGCGAGCGTGTGCGGGCAGATGGCGGTCACGACGATCGCGTCGACGGTCGGGACCACGATGGGCCCGCCCGCCGACATCGAGTACGCGGTCGAGCCGGTCGGCGTGCTGACGATGATCCCGTCGGCCGAATATTGCGCGACCTCGTCGCCATCGACGGAGACTCTGAGCCGCACCACGCGCGCGACGCCACCCTTGTGGACGACGATGTCGTTGAGCACCAGCGGTTCGGTCCGGCCGGTCTTGGCTCCCCCCGCCCCCGCGCGACCGGTGATCGTGGACTGGAGCGCGAGGCGCGACTCGGTGGTGTAGGCCCGGCGCACGATGGCATCGAGCGCCCAGTCGAGCGAGTCGGGTCCCGCCGTGGTGAGGAATCCCACCCGGCCCAGATTGAGGCCGAGGATCGGCGTATTGGCCCCATTCAGCAACCGCGCGCCGCGCAGCAGCGTCCCGTCACCGCCCAGCGTGATGAGGCAGTCCAGGTCGCCCGGCGCATCGGCCAATGCCGCGGGCGGCCCACCGTTCCCGGCCGGCCACAGTGACTGGATGCGTTCTTCGGTAAACAACGTGATCCCGACGCTCGAGGCCTTCTGCTGGAGCGTCGCGAGGAAACGCCCGAGATCCGGATAGTTGGGGTTCCCGACGACCCCGACGTTCATCGGGGCGTGAGCGACTCTTCCGCGGCGAGCGCGCGAATCCGGTTCGCGATTCCGTCGCCCGTGAGACCGACCTCCGCGAGCTGCTGCGCGCGCGGCGCGTGCTCGTAGGTTCGGTCGGGAACGCCAAGCGCCACGACGCGCACATCGGGCGTCGCCGTCTGCACGAGCGCGGCGAGGGCCGCGCCGAAGCCGTTCACCACCGTCCCGTCTTCCACGGTGACCAGCAGCCGGTGGTCGCGCGCCAGCGCCTCGAGCATTTCCCGGTCCATCGGCTTCAAGAACCGCGCATTCACGACCGTGGCGGCGAGACCATCGGCGGCGAGTGCATCGGCGGCGTCCAACGCCGGCTTGCACATCACCCCAACGGCGACGATCGCGCAGTCCTTGCCTTTGCGCAGCACCTCCCACGTGCCGTACGGGATCGGCGGCACTTCCGCCGCGGGCGGCGGCTCCGCGGGTGCCTTGTCGCGCGGATAGCGAATCGAAAACGGACCGTCCTTGTGCGCGAGGGCCGTCCGCAGCAGTCCGATCAGCTCGGCGCCGTCCC
>DASTDR010000556.1:0-2696 GCA_035710265.1 Gemmatimonadales bacterium
TCGATACATGGGCCGAATGCGGGAGGGTGTCGGCGTCGACCGCATCGAGGCCGAGCTCGCCGTTGTTGCCGGGCGGCTCGGCGTCGCGCGTCCTGGAGGTGACGTTAACGCCGGACGGCTCGTCGCGTCCGCGGACAGCTCGGTGGAACGGGTTGGGATCGAGGTGTCCGGCCTGTCGAGAAGCGACGCCGTCGGAGAAGTGGTCGCCCTCGTCCTGCCCATCCCCCTTCTCGTGCTCGTGCTCGCCTGCGTCAACGCCGCGAACCTCCTCCTGGTGCGTGCGTCCGCGCGCAGCCGTGAGGTGGCGGTCCGTCTGGCGCTGGGCGCGTCCCGGCTCCGGCTCGTCCGGCAACTGATCATCGAAAGCCTGGTCCTGGCCATCGGGGCCGCCCTCCTCGCGCTGCTGCTGGCGTGGTCGGGCCTGCAGGTGATCGCTGCGTCGTTCGTGCTGTGGCCCATGCCGCTGGACGGGACGGTCGTGGCGGGCGCACTCGTAACCGCGATCCTGACGGCTCTGGGATTCGGGCTTGTCCCGGCACTTCGAGCGGCCGGTCAACGTCCGTCCGCGGCGCTCGGCACCTCTCCCGCGGGGAGCGGAGGCACGCGTGCCGAGTCCCGCGGCCGCCGCGTCCTCGTCGCCGGTCAGATCGCGGTCTCACTGGGTCTGCTGGCCTCCGTGTTCCAGTTGACCTCAACGCTGGAATCGGAACCACGCGGCACGGACCCAGACCGCATGCTGCTGGCGTCGTTCGATCTGGCGCAGCTCCGCTTCTCATCCGGCGAGAGCAATGCGTTCTATGCCGCGCTCCTTGACCGTGCGTCAAAACTTCCAGGAGTCGAGGCGGCAGGGCTGTCGGGTCGCGATCTGTTGTGGACTTCCTCCCCGATCCGATTCGGCAACGAGGTATTTCTGTCGGGTCGTGATCTGGTGTGGACCTCGGGTCCGGACGAACCCCGCCTTACGGTCTGTGCTTCTGCCGGTGGCGATTTGTTCAGGGCCCTGGGGCTCGATGTCCTTCAGGGACGCGATTTCACCCCGGCGGACCGGCGCAACATCCCCGAGGTGGCGATCGTCACCGAACGCCTCGCCTCCATGATGCAGGGTGGCGCGCTCGGCCGGAGCCTGCACGTCTCAGGAGGCTTTCGCGCACCGGAGACCGACGTCCGGATTGTCGGCATCGTGGAATCCCCCGTGGAGATTTACGGCCAGGATGTCGCCGCTATCTTCTTCCCCTCGCCTTTCTTCCCCTCGCCATTCCAGGATGGCACTGCGCGGACGCTCTACGTCCGCACCGGAGGTGAGGCCGGTCCCCTCGCACCGGCTCTCCGCGAGATCGTGGCGCAGATCGATCCTCGAGTTCCTCTCCTTGAACTGGCCACTCTGGACCAGAAGATTCGCTCGGACGAGAAGTTCCAGGGCCGCCGCGTGCTGGCGGGGACGGGGGCGGTGCTGGGCATCGTGGCGCTCCTGCTCGCCAGCGTCGGCCTGTACGGAGTGACCTCCTATAGCGTCGCGATGCGCGTGCGCGAGATCGCGGTCCGGATGGCCCTGGGTGCGCGCGCCGACCGCGTCATTGCGATGTTCCTGCGGCAGGCCCTGGCGCTCGCGACCATCGGTTCCGTGCTCGGAGGCCTTGTGGGCATCGCGGCCGGGCTCGTCATTCGGACGCAAGTGTTCGGTGTCGCCGGAGTCGATCTCGCGGCGCTGGCCGGAGCGGCGGCGTTGCTTGCGACGGCCATGCTCCTGGCCAGCAGCCTGCCGGCCTTGCGAGCCGCCCGGCTGGACCCGATGGCGGTGCTGCGACAAGAGTAGGAAATGTGGTGAGCCTGACCTTCGTCAGTTGGAACCAAATCGCGAACTGCCTCCGTGGGCTAGCCTGGCGCAGCTCCGACGGGCGGGCTGAGCGTTGACCCGGATTCACCTGGACAACGTCAAAGGCGGTGCACACGCAGTGGAATCGTCTTCTCACGTGCGATCGCTCGATTGACTTCAAGGTCGAGCTGCACCGTCTTGAACCACCAGCCTACGTGCGCACCGCCCGGAAAAAGCGAGGTCGGCAGATGCGGCAACGCCGCGGTCAAGGCGTCCGCTAACGTGAGTCCTGGCGCTCGTGAGGGCAGCACCTGAAGGATGGCTCGGCGCATCGCGCCGTACTTCGCGGCGTCAACGAATCTGTGTGTGCCCGGGTGATTGATGTTCTGGACGACCACCTTTCCGGCAACCCCGCTACCGCGAGCAGCGCTCGCCGGTCGTCGCACCGTCCGACGTTTGTCGGCTGTCATTGTTCCCTCCAGACGCGAGCGCCACATCAGCGCGGTTTCCACAGGCAGAGGATCGTCGTGATGAGCATGATCTTGGCGAGCCCGTCTCCGGCGTGAATGGCATATAGGCGCCACGGATAGCCTTCGTGGAGGACCGAACCCGCGAGGGCGGTGTAGACGACCACCCACATCCAGGCGCCGAACGTGAGCGCCCCCGTCACGTCGGCGACACCCAGACGAGCCATGAAGCGCGCCAAGATCAGGGTCATGACGAGCCAACGGACGAATTCTCCGACAATCCCGCCGACGGGCAGCGCCATGCTTGTGGCGCTGTTCGGGTCCAGGCCTCGCAGCGTCGCAGAGGCCTTGCCGAACAGCAGCGGGCTGTACCACAGTCCACCTATGACGAACGCGAGGACTGCGGACACCAGAAC
>DASTDR010000557.1:0-2033 GCA_035710265.1 Gemmatimonadales bacterium
TGCAAAACCCAGCAATCTGCCGGTCGAGCAGTCCACGTCTTTCGAGATGGTCGTCAACCTGAAAACAGCGCGGGCAATCGGTCTCGAGGTTCCGCCCTCATTCCTCGCGCGCGCCGACGAGATTATCGACTAGCGAAGCGCATGTCCGAAATGGGGTCAACAGCGGACGCCCGACACCTGGTCCAAGCTAGATAGCCGGTGCCCGCTTAGTGCCGATTTTGTTGCAGAAGTCGCTTGCCGGTGTGGACGAACGGTGATTCCGTCGTGTTGAGGCGGACATCGGCGGGGGCAAGCGATGATGGGGCGGCTCGAACGAGATCAGGGGCGGCTGTTCTATTCGTTTTGCCTGGATGAGGTTGTGCCGGACGATCATCTGGCGCGCCGGATCGCCGCTGTCCTGGACCTGTCCTGGGTCTACACCGAGCTGAGGCCCCATTACTCGCGGATGGGCCGTCCGTCGATCGATCCGGTGCTCATGGTTCGGATGCTGATCATCGGCTACGTGTTCGCGATCCGCTCGGAACGGGCGCTGTGCCGCGAAGTGCAGGTAAACTTGGCGTATCGCTGGTTCTGCGGCCTGAGCATCGAGGACAAGATCCCAGATCACTCGGCGTTCTCGCGGGCCCGCAACGAGCGCTTCCGCGACAGCGATATCTTCCGCCAGGTCTTCGAGCGCGTCGTTGAGGCATGTATTTCGGCCGGGCTGGTCGGTGGTGAAGGGTTTGCGGTCGATGCCAGTCTGATCGCGGCGGACGCCAACAAGCAGCGTTCGATTCCTGGCGCGGAATGGGAGAAGACGCGTGATCCCGAGACCGCGAGCCGGGCCGTGAAGGAGTATCTTGCCACGCTCGACGACGCGGCCTTTGGCACTGCCACTGACGTCACGCCGAAGTTCGTCTCGCCGTCCGATCCGGCCGCACAATGGACGGGCGCGATGCGTGGACCTGCCTTCTTCGCCTATGCCGACAACTATCTCATCGATGTGAAGGTCGGCGTGATCGTCGATGTCGAGGCGTCGCGCGCCGTCCGCCAGGCGGAGGTCGGCGCGGCCAAGACGATGATCCAGCGGGCCGAGGTACGCTTTGGCCTGAAGCCAAAACGTCTTGCAGCGGATACCGCCTACGGGTCAGCGGCAACGCTCAACTGGCTCGTCAACGAGAGGAAGATCGCGCCCCACATTCCGGTCATTGACAAGTCCAAGCGGGAGGATGGCTCCTTGAGCCGTGACGACTTCACGTTCGACAAGGCTCGCAATGCCTATGTGTGCCCGCGGGGCAAGCTCCTGCACACGACAGGCACGATCCACGGTGGGGAGACGATCCTCTATCGCGCAAGGACCTACGACTGTGGCCCTTGCCCACTGAAAGCCAAATGCTGCCCCAAGGCGCCCGAGCGCAAGATCCCGCGCAGCATCTACGAAGACGCTCGCGATGCCGCCCGTGCGCTCGCCAGCACCGAAGCTTTCGAGCAATCACGCCGCGACCGCAAACGCGTCGAAATGCTGTTCGCGCACTTGAAGCGGATCCTCAGGCTCAGTCGCTTGCGGTTACGCGGGCCGCGCGGCGCCCAGGACGAGTTCACGCTCGCGGCAACCGCGCAGAATCTCAGGAGGCTCGCCAAGCTGGTCGTCCGACCACCGCCTGCTGCCGTTTGTGCTGCATAGCCGCTGTCGGCGTCAGTGCCACCGCGTCAAAGCCACCGCTCCCAAATGGAGCAGGTAGCAACAAACGACTTCAAGAAATCTCGTCAGGTGCCTTGCTCCTCCAATCGACGACTTCTGCAACAAAATCGGCACCGAACCGACATTCGGAGATCATGCGTTGAAGTCCGCTCACCGCGGAAGAGCGGTCATCTCGCGGCTTTGTCGCCATCACCGAGTCTGACCCTAAGCAGACAGTTTTCCCCCTGTCATGTATGCTTCCCGCTGGCGGGCGGCAGTCAAATCCCCAAATTTCATGAGGATGGCAGACGAGTCGCAGCAGAAGATGCATTGAGGCGGGCATGCTGGAGTCGAAGAGCGACACGCCAGGCGA